>JBDNIO010000148.1:0-27349 GCA_041688215.1 Salinisphaeraceae bacterium
AGGCAAAGCAGCGAGGCCAAGCGGCGCAAGGTTGTTTTCATCCAGGCGACCGGCGCACTTCGCGCGCATTCAGGTACGCCTGTTCCATCAGCCGGGTAGATTGTTCCACCTGCGCACGATAGCCCTTGTAACTGTCATAAACCTTGCGGCTGAAAGCGTCGCTGGCGGTCAGTTCGTCCAGCACTTCGGTTGATGCTTTGCGTAGCGCGTTGAGAACATCCTCCGGGAAGGCGTGCAGCATAACCCCATGTTCGTCCACCAGGATTTTCAGCGCTTGCTGATTGCGTGCCGCGTATTCGGCCAGCATTTGCGAACCGGTGGCCTGACAGGCGTACGCCACGATTTTCTGCAGGTCTTCGGGCAGTTTTTTCCAGGCATCTTTGTTGACGATAGCTTCCAGGGTGGGGCCGGGTTCCTGCCAGCCGGGATAGTAATAGTGTTTGGCGGCCTTGTGCAGACCAAAAGCCAGATCGTTGTAGGGGCTGACCCACTCGGTAGCGTCGATAGCGCCAGTCTGCAGGGCAGTGAATAATTCGCCGCCGGGAATGTTCACCGTGGTGACGCCGATTTTCTGCATCACTTCGCCGCCCAGGCCGGGGATGCGCATCTTCACGCCCTTGAGATCGGCCAGGGAGTTGATCGGATCACGAAACCAGCCGCCCATTTGTGTGCCGGTATTACCGGCTTCAAACGGCACCAGATTGAAACCGTCGTAGAGTTCACGCCAGAGCTTCAGGCCGCCGCCAAAATACAGCCAGCCGTTCATTTCCTGCGCAGTCAACCCAAATGGCACCGCGGTAAAAAACGGCGTGGCTGGGGACTTGCCTTTCCAGTAGTAGGCGGCGCCGTGGCCCATTTCGGCCGCGCCGCGTGAGACGGCGTCGAAAGTTTCCAGCGCCGGTACGCGCTCGCCTGCTCCGTATACACGTACCGTAAGCCGGCCGCCAGACATTTCGCCGATAGCGTTGGCCAAGTACTCTGCCGCACTACCCAGGCCGGGAAAATTCTTCGGCCAAGTGGTGACCATTTTCCACTCGAAGCGCTGGCTTTTGCTGGTCTGTATGCCCGGCGCTTGCGGTTGTCCGCAGGCGGTCAATAAACTTCCAGCGCCCAAGCCGATTACTACGTCGCGTCTTTTCATCGAGTCCCCTGATGCCGAGTCGGGCAGGTAAAGACGAAAGGGTGTGCAAAACGCACGAGAAAGTCCAGTGTGCAAACGCACGCGGGAATAAATTGCAGGCATTAAAAAGGCCCGGCAGCGGTGAAGCTGTCGGGCCAATAAGAGCCGTGCTAGGCTATTGGAAGCGCTTGGTCAATGACGAGTCCCTTGCCAAATCCCAAGCTCCTTGTGCCATCCTTGGCCGCTTCCGCCGTAACCGCTACCATCCTTGGAATCGTGTACTCGGTTACGATGTAAATATATTCCCATACGGCGCGCCGCGCGCATATCAGCCGAAATCCATAATTTGCGTAAGTCATTGCCTACATGATTGCCTTGCTACAACGTGTAACCGGCGCCAGTGTCCGCGTTGCCGGAGAAGATATCGCCCGTATCGAGTCCGGCTTGCTGGTGCTGGTCGGCGTAGTAGAAACCGATGCCGCGAAAGATGCACAGCGTCTGGCAGCGCGTATGCTTGATTATCGTATTTTCCCCGATGCCGGGGGCAAAATGAATCGATCCGTTATCGACACGGCCGGCGAGGTTTTGCTGGTACCACAATTTACGCTGGCTGCGGATACCCGCCGTGGCCTGCGCCCGAGTTTTGCCAGGGCAGCCCCGCCGCAGTACGCTGAAGATCTGTTTAACGTATGCGTGCAAGCCGCCGAGTCCCGCCATAATAGAATAGCCTGCGGGCGTTTCGGCGCGGATATGCAAGTACAACTCACCAACGATGGGCCGGTAACCTTCTGGCTGGAAAGCTAGCATAAGCGGGGCCGGTCAGCGTATCATTGCCTCCACATTGGGCCCAAGTTGTAACATGGCCGCGCGCTCTTCAGAAATTAATCGCGAAACCCGCGAAACTCGCATCACCGTAGAGATGAATCTGGACGGCAGCGGCGTATCCCAGCTCGATACCGGCATTCCCTTTTTCGACCACATGCTCGAACAGGTGGCTCGCCACGGTTTAATCGATTTGAAGATTGCCGCCAAGGGCGATCTGGAAGTTGATGACCACCACACGGTGGAAGACGTCGGTATTTGCGTTGGTCAGGCCTTGAGCAAAGCCCTGGGCGACAAAAAAGGTATTTATCGCTACGGCCACGCTTACGTGCCGCTGGATGAATCCCTGTCGCGCGTGGTGCTGGACTGCTCCGGCCGGCCGGGGCTGATTTACGCCGTGGAATATCCGCGCGCGCGCATCGGTAATTTTGACGTGGACCTGATCAGCGAATTCTTTCAGGGCTTCGTCAATCACGCGCAAGTCACCCTGCATATTGACAATATTCGCGGGCGCAACGCGCACCATATTGCCGAAACCATTTTCAAGGCCTTTGGTCGGGCATTGCGCGCCGCGGTAGAACCGGATGCGCGTAACGCCAACGTAACCCCCTCCACCAAAGGAAGCCTTTAAACTTCCGAAGAAGGTTATTTCATGTCCACGGTTGGCATCATCGACTACGGCATGGGCAACTTGCATTCCATCGCCAAGGCCCTGCAATACGTCGCCGACGACGAGCAGATAGAGATTAGCTACGATCCGGATGCGCTCGCGAAGATGGATCGTCTGGTGCTGCCCGGCGTGGGCGCCATCGGCCATTGCATGGACGAGTTGCAACGTCTGGAACTGGATCAAATGATTCGTGAATTTCTCGGTGAAAAACCGCTGCTCGGCGTGTGTCTGGGCATTGAAGTGCTAATGGGCTACTCCGCGGAAAGCGGCGGCATCAAGGCTCTGGGCGCGTTCCCAGGCGAAGCCGTGCGCTTTGCCGACCCAAATAACCAGCCCGACGGCGTGCGCCGCAAGATTCCGCACATGGGCTGGAACCAGGTCCGCCACGAGCGCGATCACCGCCTGTGGAAAGACATCGCGCCGGCAAGCTGGTTCTATTTTGTACACAGCTATTACGTGGTGCCGGAAGACGAAAAACACATCGCCGGCACCACCGAATACGGTCTGCGCTTTGCATCCGTCATATTGCGCGATAACGTGTTCGCGGTGCAGTTTCATCCAGAAAAAAGCCAATCCGCGGGTTTGCAACTACTCGCCAATTTTCTGGAATGGGACGGCAAAGGCTAACAACCAGAGTAATAAGTGGAGTAAAACGGTGTTACTTATTCCGGCGATTGATATAAAAAATGGCGAATGCGTGCGTCTGCGCCAGGGGCGCATGCAAGACGTGACTGTTTTCGACACCGACCCGGCCGCCATGGCCGAACGTTGGGTGGCCGAGGGCGCGGATCGCATTCATATCGTGGACCTGGACGGCGCGGTGGCCGGCAAGCCCAAAAATCAGAAAGTAATCAAACGGGTTATCGCCGCCTGCGGGCAAGTGCCGGTACAGGTAGGCGGCGGCATTCGCGATGAAGAGGCGATCGAAAATTATCTCGAACTGGGGGTGCAGTACGTCATTATCGGCACCCGGGCGGTCGCCGAGCCGCATTTTATTTCTGACGTGGCGATTGAATTCCCCAACCATATTATCGTGGGGCTCGATGCCAAAGACGGCAAAGTGGCGATTGAAGGCTGGTCCAAACTCTCCGACCACGACGTTATCGACATGGCGCAATTACTGGAGCGCGACGGCGTAGTGTCCATTATCCATACCGACATCAGCCGTGACGGCATGATGGATGGCCTGAACATAGAAGCCACCCGCGCCCTGGCGCGCGAGATCACTATTCCGGTAATCGCCTCGGGCGGTGTCACCAGTCTGGAGGATATCAAGGCGCTGTGTGCGGCCGAGGTAGACGGCGTAAGCGGCGCAGTGATCGGCCGCGCGCTTTACGAGGGCGGCGTTGACCTGGCCGAAGCCCGCGCGCTGGTAAACAAATTGGCGCAAGACCGCAACACCGCCTGAGGAATCTGCAATGAGCTTGGCCAAACGTGTCATCCCCTGCTTGGATATCGACAAAGGCCGCGTCGTAAAAGGCGTGAAATTTCTGGAAATCAAGGATGCCGGCGACCCGGTGGAAATCGCGCGCCGCTATGATCAGCAAGGCGCGGACGAACTGGTGTTTCTGGACATCACCGCCTCCAGCGACGACCGCGATATTCTTATCGAGCTGGTTGAGCGCGTGGCCGGCGAAGTCTTTATTCCGCTAACCGTAGGCGGCGGCGTACGCACTCCGCCCGACGTGCGGCGCTTGCTGCAAGCCGGCGCCGACAAGGTCGCGATTAACACGGCCGCGGTAGCCAAACCGGAATTCGTGTCCGAGGCGGCTGAAAAATTTGGCTCGCAATGCATTGTGGTGGCGATAGACGCCAAACGCGTCAACAAGAGAAAGGAAGAACCCCGCTGGGAAGTATTCACCCACGGCGGGCGCAAATCCACCGGCCTGGATGTGGTCGAATGGGCCCAGCGCATGGTGGAGTTGGGCGCCGGCGAAATCCTGCTCACCAGCATGGACAAGGACGGCACCAAGGACGGTTTCGATCTGAAATTAACGCGTGCGGTGTCGGATACTGTCGATGTGCCGGTGATAGGCTCCGGCGGGGTCGGTAGTTTGGAACACCTGCACGACGGCCTGGAAGTCGGCCACGCGGACGCGGTGCTTGCAGCGTCGATCTTTCACTTCGGTGAATTCACTATCCAGCAGGCCAAGGGTTTTCTAGCCGAGCGCGGGGTGTGCGTGCGCGATCCGCTGTATCGTTAACCGAAGTTAGGGCGAATCGACTAGTTCCAGACGTTTTTCGACCCGTTCCAGCCGCTCATCAACGCGGTCGATACGTCGTGACTGCGACGCTATCTGCTCTTCCATATATCCCAGGCGCGTTTTAACCTCGCGCATATCATCACGGAGCCCATCCACTGCGGTGCGAATGTGCCGTAGATGTTCGAGAACCAAGCTTTCTACATCAGCCATTTTCGTACTTTAGCACGCAGATTTATATTTGGGCAGAGCAGTGTCAATCAAAGGGCCCAAATAAAATTTTCACCCCAGTTTATAATCCTCGTGACGGATATGGGTCACGCCTCAACTTCCGGATCCGGAATCTGGGTAAAGGCGATGCGCATGGGAGCTTCCTCCAACGCGCCGTGGGCGCCGCCAAAGTAGACGCTGGCCTTGCCGAAACGGCTGTTGAGGCGGTCCACCGTCGCATTCAGATTGCTTCGGTTATTGCTGCTCTCGAATAAATCGCGGGTTATGTCCTGTGCCCGCACCAGGTGCGTCAATACCACGCCCACTCCGAGCAGCGGCACTTTATTACGCGGGCGTTGTTGCCACAAGCTGTGCAGGACATGGCTCAAAGCCAGCGTATCGGCGGTAGCGTCCATGCGCTGTTTTCCGCGCCAACTGCGGTTATCCAGATAGCGTAAATGGATGAGCATGCCGCAGCTTGCATAGGCTTCGCGGCGCAGGCGCCAGGCGGCTTTTTGCAGCAAGCGATGCAGCACGGCGCAGGCGTGGTTCGGGGCGCGCATCTGCGGCGGCAGCACATGCGAATGGCCGATGCTTTTCTGGCTGCTGCGCATCGGGCTGAACTCCCCGCCACGCAGTTTGGCATACATGTGCTCGCCGCCAATCCCGCCCCAGACCCGGCGCAGGGTAGCGGCATCGGCCGCATACAGGGCCTCTACTGTACCAATGCCGTGGCGATGCAGGCGTTGCAACATGCGCGCGCCGACGCCGTTTATATCCCGTAAATTCAGCCGGTAAAGGGCGTGGGGCAGATCAGCATCATCCAGCACGGTCAGACCATCTGGCTTGTCCATGGCGCTGGCGGTCTTGGCCAGAAAACGGTTGGGGGCAATGCCGATGGAGCAGCCGATGTGTGGGGCAATATCGGCTACGGCGCGCTTTACCTGCTGCGCAATCGCCACAGCTTTCTCCGGCGCGCGCCAGCTTCCGGTCAAGCTACAGGTCATTTCGTCAATAGAGGCGATTTCATCCACCGGAATACAACTATGCACCGCCGCGATCAACTGGTGATGGCGCTCGATATAGCGCGCATGGCGCGCCAGCACCAGCGTGATGTCCGGACACAAGAGTTTCGCCTGGGCCACATGGGTGCCGGTCTTTACGCCGCAGGCTTTGGCTTCGTAGCTGGCAGCGATGCAGCAGGTGGACTCCGCCATAACCGGGACAACCGCGACCGGCTTGTTGCGCAGCGCAGGGTTGTCGTCCTGTTCGACGGAGGCAAAATAGGAGTCGAAGTCGATGAACAGGCAATGCAGCGGCATGTGCGCACTCGGCTAGAAGAAAACTGTACACTTATACAGTTTTTATGCTTCCTGGCCAAACGCGTTTTCCAGTTGCGTCGAGGAAAAAGTCCATGGATGGACTTTTTCAGCAACCACTTAAGTCTTAACCAGGCGTGCGTAGTAGAAGCCGTCCATAGCCTGTTCGCCAGGCGCGATACGCCGGCCTGCGGTATCCGCGCATCCCCATTCGCCGGAGATTGGTTTTTCTGCGGAGCTGCTATGCGCCTGCATGAAGGCCCCGACTACCCGCGCGCCTTCGTCCGCGAGCACGGAGCAGGTGGCGTAAAGCAGTAAGCCGCCGGGTGCCAGCGTGGGCCACAGGGCGGCCAGCAGCGCATATTGGCGCTGCGCCAGCGCGGCAACATCCGTCTTGCGACGCAGCCACTTGATATCCGGATGGCGACGGATAACGCCGGTACCGGTGCAGGGGGCATCAATCAGAATGCGGTCAAACGGCTGGCTATCCCACCAGTCCTGCACTTGCCCGGCGTCTGCGCAGCGCGTTGTGCCGGCCAACTTCAGTCGTTTGAAATTCTCCTCAACTCGTTGCAGCCGGTGGTCGTCCACGTCCAGCGCCAGCAGCTCACAATCGGCTAGTTCCAGGCAATGCGCCGCTTTGCCGCCGGGGGCGGCGCAGGCATCGAGCACGCGCATGCCAGGCTGGATATCCAGCAACGGCGCGGCCAGTTGCGCAGCGGTGTCCTGTACGGACACCTGGCCGTCGCTGAATCCGGGCAGCGCTTCAACCGGTGCGGGTTCGTGTAGCCGCAATGCCTGGGGCGCGGCTTCGCACATGCTTGCCTGCAGACCGACATGGGCCAGGCGCTGGATGTATTTTTCGCGGCTGATTTGCCGGGGATTAACTCGCAGCACCATCGGTGCAGGCTGATTATTAGCGCTTAGAATGGCCTGCCAGTGCTGCGACCAGTCTTTTTCCAGTGCTGCTACCAGCCAGTCGGGGTGGGAAGTCTGCAGCGCTGGCGAAGCGCTCAAACCGGCTTCCAGTTTGGCTTGATCACGCTGAAAGCGTCGTAACAAGGCGTTGACCATGCCGCGCAATTTGGGTATGCGTAAGGCATTGGTTGCGGCTACGGTAGCGTGCACGGCGGCGTGTTGCGGTACGCGCATTGAGCGCAGTTGATACAGGCCGACCAGGATAAGCGCTTGCGCCAGTGGCGGCGGGGCTTTTTTCCACATGCGCGCGGCCAACGCGTCCAGCAGACGCCATTCGCGGGTGACGCCGAAAGTCAGCGCGGCGATCAGCGCACGGTCGGCCGGATTGCTGATTTGCGACTGCGCCTCGGCCAGGGCGGCATCCATACTGCGGCCTTCTTGCACCGCGTTGATGGCGCGTGCGGCCTGGGCCCGTGTTTGCGCGCCGGGATCAGCCAAAATGCTGGCCTGCCAGATCGCGTCCGTGGGCGGCGTCGGTGGCCGACATCGCTTTTTTGCCGGGCCATTGCATTTGGGTGATTCGCAGGTTGCCCTGGCCGCATGCTACGTCGATGCCCTGTTCGCCGGTGGCAAGAATTTCGCCTGGCGCGCCTTGGCCGCCGGTAATCAGACGTGCGTGCCATAGCCGTACGCGTTGGCCGCCCAAGTCGGTATGCGCCACGGGCCAGGGATTAAACGCGCGAATATTGCGGACGATGGTTTGCGCGGACTCGGTCCAGTCTATGGCGGCTTCGGATTTGTCCAGACGCCTGGCGTAGGTTGCCTGCGCGTCATTCTGGGGCGTAGCCTGCAGGGCGTTGTTTTGAATCCCGGTGAGCGCGGGAACCAGCAGGTCCGCGCCCATTTCGGCGATTTCATCATGCAACTCACCGGCGGTTGTCTGTGCGCCTATCTCGCAATCACGGCTTAGCAACATGTCGCCGGTATCCAGCCCGCGCGCCATGCGCATGATAGTTACGCCGGTTTCTGCATCGCCGGCCTGGATTGCGCGCGCAATGGGCGCCGCGCCGCGCCAGCGCGGCAGCAGCGAGGCATGCACATTGATGCAGCCATGCGTGGGGATATCGAGCACGGCCTGGGGCAACAGCAGGCCATAGGCGACCACCACCATCAGGTCCAGCTGCAATGCGGCGATTTCCTGCTGTACTGATTTTTGCTTCAGGGTTTCGGGTTGCCAGACGGGCAGGCCCAGGCCCAGTGCGCGCGTTTTTACCGGCGACGCGGCAAGCTTACGGCCGCGCCCCGCGGGGCGGTCGGGCTGGGTATAGACGCCGATTAAATCATGCGCACTAGCAGCCAGTGCGTTGAGGCTGGGCAGCGCGAATTCGGGAGTGCCGGCGAAAAGGATGCGCATGGGTTAGCGTGAGGCGTGAAGCGTGAGGCGTGAGGCGGGGGATGGTGCCGGGGGTTCGACGAAGGCGTGGTGTTTGCTTCTTATTTCTGCCGACGCACTACTCGCCCACACCCCGTGTGCAAGCCGAAGCCGCGCCTTATCCGCCTCACGCCTCACGCTTTTGCGCCTTTTCCAGCTTCCTGTGTATCCGTTCGCGCTTTAAGCGCGATAGCAGGTCGATGTACAAGCCGCCATCCAGGTGCCCTATTTCGTGCTGTACACATTGCGCCAGCAGGCCTTCGGCTTCGGATTCATAGGCTTTGCCGTGGCGGTCCTGCGCGCGCCATTTGACCTTTTTATAGCGCGTTACGCTGTCGTAATGGTCAGGTACCGACAGGCAGCCCTCGTCGGTTTTAATCGGCTCCTCGTGACTCAGAATTTCCGGGTTGATCATGACGATGGGCACATCCTTGTTCTCGGAGCAGTCCATGACCGCGATGCGCTTGGCGACACCGACCTGGGTGGCCGCCAAGCCTACGCCGGGCGCGTCGTACATGGTTTCTAACATATCATCTATGAAGGTTTGCAGCGCGGGGTCGATATCTTCTACGGGTTGGGCGATATCGCGCAGTCGCGGGTCCGGAAAATGCAGTATTTCGAGTATTGCCATGTCTTGCGTGGTTTTTTTGGCGGCTAAGCTGATAAAGTTCGTAAAACGAGTGCAACAAGGCTCGTTGCTAAACGGGGGCGAATAATTCCATGGGCAAGTATAACGTTAGTGCACTTGGCGGTCTGTGTTTGAGCCTGCCCGTGATTTTCGCGCTAGGCGCCTGCTCGACGTCGCCGCAGCAGCCACCGCAGCCGGTTGCCGCATCGGCACCGATTGCGTCCAGTGCCGCGCCCGAACAGCCGCGTTATTCACCGCCGGCACGCGTGCCGGCTGAACAGGACCAGGCCACAGCCATCGATGCGCCGCTGCGCTACGTGGTTAAAAAGGGCGATACGCTGTGGGATATAGCGGCCTATTTTCTCCGCGATCCCTTTTACTGGCCGGAATTATGGTACGCAAATCCTGATATCGCGAATCCACATTTGATTTACCCTGGCGACGAGCTTTTTCTGGTTTACGTCGACGGCAGGCCGCAATTACGGCGCATACTCCCCCAGAACCAGACGAACCGCCTGTCGCCGCGGGTGCGCGAATTACCGATCGCAGACGCCATCCCCACGATACCGCTGGACGCCATCCAGCAATTCCTGACCGGGCCGCGCTTGGTTGCCGAAGCGGAGCTGGAAGCCGCCGCCTATATTATCGATTTCACCGATCCGCACCTCGTCGGTGGCGCCGGCAATCTGGTGTATGTCGGCAATGCCCAGCCGGGCGATGGCAGCACCTATGACCTGGTGCGCCCCGGGCAAGCCTATATTGACCCGGAAACCGACGATATTCTGGGTTACGAGGCAGCGCCTATCGGCAATGTTTCGATACGCGAATATGCCGAGATTTCTACCGGCGTGCTCACACGGACTTTCCGCGAGGCGCTGGTGGGGGATCGCCTGTTACCGCTGGAAGACGAGCCGCTGGCCTCGAATTTCTATCCTCGCGCACCGGATCAGCAAGTACGCGGCCAGGTGATATCCGTATACGGCGGCGTCTCGCAGATTGGCCAGTACCAGATTGTTACGCTCAACCGCGGCACCAAACAGGGCCTGGCGCGCGGCCATGTGCTGGATATCTACCAGACCGGACGGCGCGCGCTCGACCCCATTACCGAGCGGCCCGTAACCCTGCCGCCGGTGAAAGCCGGCACCCTGATGGTCTTCAAGGTCGATAGCCGCGTCAGCTTCGGGCTGGTCATGCGTGCCAACCGGGCGATTCACGTTTTAGACAGCGTGCGCAATCCCGAATAGAAAAACCCGGTGCGCGACTGGCTCATACTGACGCGCACCCCCGGGCTGGGCCCGATGCGCGCTGCGCACCTGCTGCAGGAATTTGGCGATGCGCGCGGGATTCTTAAGGCCGGCGCGCGAGCCTGGCGCAAAGTGGGGTTAGATGACGCCGCTTGCACTTGGCTGCAAAACCCGGACGAACAATTACGGGCCGCCGACGAGGACTGGCTGAATCAACCTGGTCAGACCCTGGTGCCAATCACCGATGCACGCTACCCGGCGCAGCTGCGCGATGCACCGGGCGCCCCGCCCTGGCTGTTCGCCGTTGGCGATACCGATCTACTCGGCATTACCGGCTTCGCCATAGTTGGCAGCCGTAACCCCACCGCCGGCGGCCTGGAACATGCGCGCGATTTCGCCGCCACCTTGGCGCGCAGCGGTCTGGTTATTGTGAGCGGCCTGGCCAGTGGCATTGATGCCGCCGCCCATAAAGGCGCGCTGGCGGCCAAAGGCATGACCATTGCGGTGTGCGGTACCGGGCTCGACCGTGTCTACCCGGCCAGCAACAAGGCGCTGGCGCGCGACATTGCAACCAGCGGCCTGCTGTTGTCCGAATTTGCGCTGGGCACACCGGCAACGCCGGGTAACTTTCCGCGACGTAATCGCATCATCAGCGGATTGTCGGTAGGTACGCTGGTGGTGGAAGCCGCCCGCCAGAGCGGGTCCCTCATTACCGCGCGTCTGGCCATGGAGGCCGGCCGCGAGGTGTTCGCCATCCCCGGTTCCATTCATAATCCGCTGACGCGCGGCTGCCACAGTCTGATCCGAGACGGCGCAAAACTGGTGGAATCGGCTGACGACATCCTGGACGAAATCGGACCGCAATTATCGCCTGCCACTGACAAATCCCGCCCCCGGAAAACCGCGCCACAAGCCGAAACGCAGCCGCTTGATGCGGACTATCAGGCCCTGTTGCAAGTCATCGACTACGAGCCAACCCGCGTCGATACTTTGATACAACGCAGCGGATTGAGCGCCGATGCGGTATCCTCCATGCTGCTGATACTGGAATTGCAAGGGCTGGTCAAAGCCACGACCGGCGGCACTTACACCCGTATAGGCTTCTAGGAGGCTGTCGGACTCAGATGAATTTACTGCGGCGGTGAGGCGAACGGCCCATTTTTTCGATCCTTTTCCTTAAATAGTGAAACTATTCGTGTCAAACGATCAAAAAAATGGACTCGCTCTCCCACCACCTCGCTACAATCCCCTGAATCCGACAGCCTCCTAGAAGCCTTGGAAACGCTTGAAATACGCATGAATGAAAATCTTTTAGACGTTCTGCTTTATCTATTCGAAAACTATCCGATCTGCGACCTGCAGGACGGCGGCGCGGTGCGCCACGATCTGGACGAAGCCGGTTTTCTGCCCGAAGAGATAGACGACGCCTTCGCCTGGCTGCGCGATACATCGCCTATCAGCCAGCAGCTGATCAGCAACCCCGACGACCAGGCCGTGCGCCTGTTCACCGCGGAAGAGTCGGAACGGCTATCGCCGCAGTGTCAGGGCTGTTTGCATGCGCTGCAACAGCATCAGGTACTCAATGGCACCACGCGCGAAATCGTTATCGACCGCTTGCTGGCCTTGGCCGACGAACAATATGATGACGCTGAAGACATCGACGTGGAGCAACTCAAATGGGTTGTGATGATGGTGTTGTCGAACCAGCATGACGATACCCCTTACGCTCGCATGGAAGCGCTTCTGAACGCCGAAGTAAGCGGCGCGGCGCATTAGCCGATACAAGTCAAACCACTCGCGGCTTTATTTACAGGCATAGCAGAGGCCCGAACGGCTGTGCTAACGTTCCCGCGCTCAGTTACCCAAATACCCCATGAGTCATAACCTAGTCATCGTAGAATCGCCCGCCAAGGCGAAGACCATAGAAAAATATCTCGGCAAGGACTATGAAGTCCTGGCTTCGTACGGTCACGTGCGCGATCTGGTGCCCAAGGAAGGCGCGGTGGATACCGAAAACGGCTTTGCTATGCGTTACGCCGTGATCGAGCGCAACGCCAAGCACGTGAATAAAATTGCGCAATCGCTGGCCAAATCCGATGCCCTGTTCCTGGCGACTGACCCGGATCGCGAAGGCGAGGCCATCGCTTGGCACCTGCTCGAATTGCTGCGCGAAAAAGGCAAGCTCAAGGACAAACCCGTCAAGCGCGTGGTGTTCCACGAAATCACCAAAAAAGCGGTCAGTGACGCGATCGCCAACCCGCGCGACATTTCCGAGTCGCTGGTTAACGCCCAGCAAGCCCGGCGCGCACTCGATTATCTGGTGGGCTTTAATCTCTCGCCATTGTTATGGCGCAAAATCCAGCGCGGACTTTCCGCCGGGCGCGTGCAAAGCCCCGCACTACGTCTGATTTGTGAGCGCGACGCCGAGATTGAGGCGTTTGATCCCAAGGAATACTGGAAAATCGAAGCCCGCACGACCAAGGACGAGCAAAAATTCGGCGCACGGCTCTACCAATTCGACGGCGACAAGGTCGAGCAATTCACCGTAACCAACGAAGGCCGCGCGGCAGACGTAGAAAAGGCGCTACACGAAGCCGCGAACGGCCAGCTCGACGTTCGCAAAGTCGACAAGAAACAGCGCAAACGTAACCCATCGCCGCCGTTTACCACCTCCACCCTGCAACAGGAAGCCTCGCGCAAACTGGGGTTCACCGCCGTGCGCACCATGCGCACTGCGCAGCAGTTATATGAAGGTATTGAACTCGGCGGCGAAACCGTGGGTTTGATCACCTATATGCGTACCGACTCGGTGACGTTGTCCAACGACGCGCTGGCCGAAATCCGCGATGCGATCAAACAACGCTATGGCGACAAGGCCTTGCCGGACTCACCACGCGCGTTCAAAACCAAATCCAAGAACGCGCAGGAAGCGCACGAGGCTATCCGCCCAAGCGCCGGTGCGCGTGGCCCGGAAGACGTGAAATCGCATCTGAACAGCGACCAGAATCGCCTGTACGAGCTAATCTGGCAGCGCACCATGGCCTGTCAGATGATCCACGCGACCTTCGATACTGTGGCCGCCGATCTGTACGCCGGTCACAAGCACATCTTCCGCGCATCCGGGCAAACCCTGCGTGATCCGGGTTTTCTGGCGGTGTACCAGGAAGGCCGCGATGAACCGGACGATTCCGACGACGACAAGCGCCTGCCGTCGCTAACTGAAGGTGAGAAAGTCCCACTGGAAGACATTCTTACCACCCAGCATTTCACCGAGCCGCCCCCGCGCTTTACCGAGGCGTCCCTGGTTAAAACGCTGGAAGAATATGACATCGGCCGACCCTCGACCTACGCCTCCATTATTTCCACGCTGCAAAATCGCGAGTACGTGGACATGGACGGCAAGGCCTTCATGCCCACGCCGATTGGCAAAATCGTCAACAAATTTCTTACCGAACATTTTTCGCGCTACGTCGATTACGAATTCACCGCGAAACTGGAAGACCAGCTCGATGCGGTATCGCGTGGCGAGCGCGAATGGCAGCCGCTGCTGGAAGACTTCTGGAAACGTTTCTCGAGTCAAATCGAATCCAAACAGGACCTGACGCGCGAAGAAGTGGCCCAGGCCCGCGAGCTCGGCACCGACCCCGAAAGCGGTAAACCGGTGATTGTGCGTATCGGTAAATACGGCCAGTTCGTGCAAATTGGCAGCAAGGACGACGAAGAAAAGCCCAAATTCGCCGGACTTCGCCCCGGTCAGGATATGGACAAGATCACCCTCGACGAGGCCATGGTGCTGTTCACCCTGCCGCGCGATCTGGGCGAAACGCCGGAAGGCGAAGAGATGCAGGTCAACGTTGGCCGCTTCGGGCCTTATGTGCGCTATGGCAAGAAGTTCGCTTCGATCAAGGAAGACGACCCGTATACGATTAGTTACGAGCGTGCGCTGCAAGTCGTCGCCGAAAAGAAAGAAGCCGACGCCAAGAAGATGATCAAGGTGTTTGACGATTCGAACATCCGCGTACAGCACGGCCCCTACGGTCCCTATGTAACCAACGGCAAGAAAAACGCGAAAATTCCGAAAGACCGTGAGCCGCAAAGCCTTACTTTCGAAGAATGCGAAGAGCTAATCGCGAAAGCGCCAGAGCGCAAAGCGCGTGGCAAAAAAGGCGATCGCAAAAAGCCGGCCAAAGCCAGTACCAAGCCAGCGAAAGCAAGTACTAAGCCAGCGAAAGCAAGTACTAAGAAGTAATCCCTAACCACCACAAACCTGATTGACCATGAGCACAACATTTGTCGCCATATTGATGGGGTCTGATTCCGACCTGCCGGTAATGCAGGCCACCGCAGACACCCTGCAAGACCTGGATATCCACTTCGAGATGCGCGTACTCTCCGCGCATCGCACGCCCCACGACACTGCCGAATATGTGCGTGACGCCGAAACCCGTGGCTGCAAAGTGTTTGTATGTGCCGCTGGTCTGGCTGCGCACCTGGCCGGCGCCGTGGCCGCACATACGCTGAAACCCGTGATCGGCGTGCCGCTGAACGGCGCGCTCGACGGTCTGGACTCCCTGTTATCTACGGTGCAAATGCCCGGCGGAATTCCGGTGGCTACCGTGGCCATAGGTAAGGCTGGCGCCAAGAACGCCGCGTTCCTGGCAGCGCAAATGCTCGCGTTAGGGGATGAATCCCTGGCCAAGCGCATCGTGCAACAGCGTGAAGACGCTGCGAATAAAGTGCGCGCCGCCGATGCCAAACTACAAGAAAGCCTGGCCTAAAAGCTCCGAAAAACGCGAGTCGTGCAAACAAGCTCGCCGATGTTTGTGAGTTCTCACCGTCTGCAACAGGCGGTGCGCATCCTGCACAGAGGCGGCCTGGTTGCCCACCCCACAGAAGGCGTCTGGGGCCTTGCCTGCGAGCCACTCAATCCGCAAGCCGTGATGCGATTACTCGCCGCCAAACAGCGCAGCCCGGACAAGGGCTTGATTCTGGTGGCCGCGCACATAGACGCAGTGTTGCCCTACCTGGCCCCCGGCAATGACGCAATCCTGCAACAGGCCGAAGCCACCTGGCCCGGCCCTGTAACCTGGCTAATGCCCGCTGCTCCGAATACGCCTTGGTGGCTGCGCGGGACCCACGAAAATATCGCGGTTCGCGTTACCGCCCACCCGCTTGCCGCGCTGCTGTGCCTGGCCTTTGGCGGCGCGCTGGTTTCCAGTAGTGCAAATGTAAGCGGGCACCCGGCGGCTTGCCACAGTTGGCAGGTACGGGCGCAACTCGGCGAATGGGTAGACATGAATTTGGCCGGCGATTTGCAAACACCGGGGCAGCCCAGCGAGATTCGGGATGCTGCGACGGGTCATAGTCTGCGTGTAGCTGGGCTCGATAAGCGTTAGCCGCCCTTGCCTCAAGCGCGTCGAACCATGTTCACTCATGTGTTAACATTTGCGCATGAGAGAGGTCGTCTTTTATCGCATGGAGTCCGGTCGTTGTCCTGTAGAGGAATTCTTGGACTCGCTAAGTGCAAAACAGGCGCAGAAAGTGACTTGGGTTCTAGAGTTAGTAGAGGAGCTTGATGTCGTCCCCGCTCAATATCTCAAAAAATTAGTTGATTCTGACGAAATTTGGGAAGTTCAGGTGCAGGCGAGTAATAATATCTTCAGGGTTCTCGGTTTTATGGAAGCCGCGGACCTCATAGTATTGAATCATGCTTTTCAAAAGAAAACACACAAAACGCCACCTAAGGAAATCCAGGTGGCAGAGAACCGTAAACGCGATTATCTCGCGAGGAATAAATCATGAGTGATCTTAAATCTTACGTTTCCAAGCGTCGCGCCGCTGAACCAAAATTCAACGAAGATTATGAATACGGATACAAGGCCTTTAAAATTGGAGTACTTCTCAAACAAGCCCGAGAGGCTTCGGGTCTTACCCAGGCTCAAATGGCGGAAAAGTTGCATACACAAAAATCTGCAATTTCCAGAATCGAAAATCATGCTGAAGATATAAGGCTTTCGACCCTGGAAAAATTCGCTTCTGTACTTGGGCGGTCACTTGAGGTGTCCATCCGGTGAATCGAAGTAGAGACGAAACCAAAAGTCTCATTATCGGCAGCACGCTGGATAGCTATGCAGCAGAAACAATCGTTAAAATCGGAGTCACAGGCACGCTTATCTTCATCACCGTTTATGTCGTCTGAACAGTGTCCATATTGTGGTAGCGCCGAGCTACAGCAAAAGCTTGTGACCCGCAGCTTCGGCAAAGGCGAGAATCTGCTGGTTATTGAGGGTATTCCATCCAGCACCTGCGGTAATTGCAGCGGGTCTTATTTCACTGCCACTACCATGCATGATATCGAGCGAGTAAAAACTCATCGCAGGTCTTTAGCGGTTAAACGCCCGGTTGAGGTTGCCGCGTTCCCCTGATTAGAAACAAATCGTCGGAGAGAAAGGTTAACTTGCAACATTATGTTTGAGACGCCAACAGCGGCCGCCGCCTCTCAATGATGAACGATACTGCCAATCCAGATGCGGTAATAGCATTCTTGCAGCAACTGCAAAACCGTATCACTGACGCCTTTAGCGAGCACGAACCCAAAGCCGTTTTTGAGCCGGATGTATGGACGCGCGAAAGTGGCGGTGGCGGCGATAGCCGGGTGATGGCGGACGGTGCCGTTTTTGAACGGGCGGGTGTGAATTTCTCTTTGATTCAAGGTGATGAACTGCCCGCGGCGGCTTCTGCGAGACGTCCCGAACTGGCAGGCCGTAGCTATCAAGTCTGTGGCGTGTCCGTAGTGGTGCATCCGCTGAATCCGCAAGTACCTACCGCGCATTTCAATCTACGTTTCTTTGTCGCCGAGCAGGCTGGCGAGGCGCCGGTCTGGTGGTTTGGCGGCGGTTTCGATTTAACGCCCTACTATCCCTTTGAAGAAGACGCCCGCCATTGGCATCGTACCGCGGCCGCGGCCTGCGCAGCCTACGGCGAGGACGTTTATCCGCGTTTCAAGAAAAATTGCGACGAATACTTTTACCTGCCGCATCGCGACGAGGCACGCGGCATCGGCGGGTTGTTTTTCGATGATCTGAATGAATGGGGATTTGTCGATTGTTTCGCCTTTGCCAAAGACATCGGCCAAGCCTTTATCGACGCATATCTGCCGATCGTGACACGCAGAAAAAACACCGCCTACGGGACACGCGAACGCGAATTCCAGCTTTACCGGCGCGGCCGCTACGTGGAATTTAATCTGGTTTACGACCGCGGCACGCTATTCGGTTTGCAGTCGCGCGGTCGTACGGAATCGATTTTGATGTCGATGCCGCCTAAGGTGGCGTGGCGCTATGACTGGCAGCCTGAACCAGGCAGCCCAGAGGCGCGGCTTTACGAGGATTTCCTCAAGCCGCGCGACTGGCTGTCCTGAAGCAGGGTTATCTGCTTTTGATCTGGCCGTTTTTATCGGAGATGATGATCTCTACGCGACGGTTCAGTTGGCGTCCGGCCGAGCTGTCATTGCTGACTTTGGGATAGGCCTCACCCAGGCCAACGGACTGCACACGGCTGGGGTCGATATTGCGGCCGATGAGGGCGGCCTTTACAGACAAGGCGCGGCGCTCGGATAAATCCTGGTTATAGGAATCGCTGCCACGGCTGTCGGTATGGCCTTCAATTTTTACCCGGCGTTCAGGATATTCGGTGAGAAATTCGGCCAGCTTGTCGACAGTACGAAAGCCTTCCGGATTCAATTCGGCGCGGTCAGTATCGAACAGTACGTCGCCCAGGGTCAGCACAATCCCGCGTTCGGTGCGTTCAGCCTGGAGCGCAGCTAACTTGCTTTCCAGTTCGGCCGCGCGCTGACGCGCTGCGTTGGCATCGTTCTGGGCGTTGGCGGCCTGGCGTTGCGCGCTTATGGTGTCTTCACGCTGCGCGCGCAGCCGTAATTCGCGGCGCCGATCGCTGGCCTTATCTACCTGGGCTTGCAGGCGGGCTTGTTCGGCCTGCTCCTTGGCGATTTCCAGATGTCGCTTGGCCAGTTGCGCGTAGTGCTCTGTTTCGGCGCGGTCGCCGTCTTCAAAGGCGGCGTCGGCGCGGTCTATATTTTTCTTCGCATCGCGTAGCGCATTGGGTGCTGAGCGTGCCGCTTCAGGGTCTTGCTTGGTGGTCTGGTAGCCGCTGCGGGCCTGTTCCAGTACCGGGTTGGGGGTGGAGGCGCAAGCGCTGATCAAAAGCGCACATGTGGCCAGGCTCGCGTAACGTGCAAGCTGTTTCATAATCGATACTCCTTAAAACTAAAAGATTGAATAGCTGCTAAAAAGTAGCCGGGCCGGATCAGGAGGCGCCTCGGAGCTGCTGTTGCAGATTCTCGATACTTTCCTGCAGCTCGTTGACCGCACGCTGGGTTTCAGCGGTTTCCGCCTTGGCCTGCGCCAGTTTGGCTTCCACTTCCGCATCCTCAAGTAACCAGGTTGCAGTCTTGTACTCTTCACGATCGATTGCGGCGCGCGCTTCCAGTAATTTGTCCTGCGCGGAGTTGAGCAGCACTGGCGCCGCCTGGCGGGCATCCGCACCATCGGCGGACGAAATCGCGGCTTCGGTGACCTGAAGCTGGCCATCCGGACGCGGCACATTGGACGCACAACCGGCGAGCAGAAGCACGCCAAGTGCGCTGGTAAATACGATATTACGCCGAACCGTGTATTGCATAGTTTGCCTCCTGATTAAAGGATCAGTATTACATATTTAATATGAACAGTAAGTTAACGCAGGTTTGAATTTTGCTCAAAAGCGCGCCTGGTGGCGTTGGTTGTAGGTATTTAACTGCCTATTTGCCGCCTGTTTATGGCCTGTTTGCGATAGTATGCATCTATGACCCTCACCGAGCTACGTTATCTGATCGCGCTACACAAGGAGCGCCATTTCGGCCGCGCGGCCGAGCGCGCCTTTGTGAGTCAGCCCACACTCTCGGTAGCGGTGAAAAAGCTGGAATCAGAATTGGGCGTGGTCGTGTTCGAGCGTAACCGCGGTAAACTGCGGGTGACCCCGATCGGCAAGCGTATTATTGACCAGGCCTATCGCATACTGGGTGAAGTCACCACCCTGGAAACCATTGCCGCCCAGGGGCAGGATGAACTCAAAGGCGCGTTTCGTCTGGGCGTGATTTACACGGTGGGCCCGTATCTGTTACCGAATTTAATCCCTACCCTGCGAAGGCACGCGCCCAATATGCCGCTGGTAATCGAGGAAAATTTCACCCGCAACCTGAGCCAGCAGTTACGTAGCAATGAACTCGACGCCATCGTGCTGTCGCTGCCTTTCGGCCAGACGGGCGTCGCCACCTGGAGTCTTTACGACGAGCCGTTTGTGGTGGTGCTGCCCGTGGGCCATGCCTGGTGCGACAAGGCCGAAATCGAACCGAACGAACTGGCGGGCGAGGAATTGTTGTTGCTGGGGCCGGGCCATTGCTTTCGTGACCAGGTCTTGCAAGCCTGCCCGGATTGCCGCGAACCTGATAAGGAACAACAGCCGCGCGCCGGTTCCAGCCTGGAAACGATTCGGCACATGGTCGCCAGCGGTCTGGGGATTACGGTATTGCCGCAATCATCAATAGATGATTCGCGTGATGAGCAGCCACTGCTAAAAACCCGCCCGTTCGTTGCTGTTGCGCCCCGCCGGCGCGTGGCTTTGGCGTGGCGGCGCAGTTTCCCCAGGCCGCGTGCTATTGCGGCCTTGCGCCAGGCGATTCTGGAGTGCGAATTGCGCGGCGTTGCGGTACTGCCAAATGAGGAGCCCGAGGACGAAAATGGTGAAGCCATCGCCAGAGTAGCGCTTGAATAAATGGCGTTAGGGTACTGCTGAAAACCCAGTTTTTCAGCAGTACCCGCTTGGCACAGGGATGTGCCAAGCCTTTTAAGTCTTACTAGGTGAGCACTGAAAGTGCTTGAAAATAAAGCAACTCAAAAACTACGTTTTAGTGTTGCGTCCATGCCCTATTAATTTACCTGGGCCCATGGATGGACTTTTTCAGTAATCCACTACGGGTGCCAGGTTATCGGCGCCAAAACTTTGTCTATAAGCGGCATTTCGCCGTCCATCTGGGTGCGGCCCCAGCCAAAGGCCTGTTCCAGTTGCGCCGGTAAAGGCAGCAGGTTTACCGGCGACAGGGTGGGCTGAAAGCGGATTAGCCAATCCAGGTAAGGCCGATTCGCAGGCATCTGTAGTTGCACGATGCGAGTGACCGGCCACAGCCATAAATGCCGCCGATCCCACTGCGGATGAAAACAGTCAAACGCCAGGTAAAAAGCGTTGCGCGTGCCCAGGCGCCCCTCATGCACGCCGCGCCACGCGACCCGCGCAGGTACGTTGTTGGCCACGCCACCGTCTACCAGTACCGCCAGGTCGTGTTGCTCGCGCAACTCACGAATCAGGTTTTCGGTTTTGTCGTCCACCGTATCCGGGCTGTATTGCAGAATGCCGGGAATCGCGGCAGAGATGCCGACCGCGTCCACCGCCCGGAACTCGGGCAGGGTATGGCTGCCGAGCACGATTTCGCGCACCGCCTTGGGCACCAGAAACGCCAGCATGCGCCACATGGCCTTGGCGAGACGGGTGTTGAAACGGCGGCTGCGCGCGGCTTCAAGACGCGGCGCGGTGAGATCGCCGGGCAGGCGTTCATACACCTTGCGACGCATGCCGCCGACGACGATATCGAAAGGAATCGCCAGGTCCTTGAAACGAATCGGATCGCCGTTTTCTTTTACGAATGTCTGGTGCAGCGCGCGTAAATGCAGGCGCAACAAGCCGGGCATGGTATGGCTGGGCATGATGCGCGGGCGGCTGAAAACGTCTTTTTGCTCGAGATTCTTGGCAAATTCAAGATTGGTGCGCGCGGCCGTTTCCGGCGAGCTGGCCATGAACAAACCCGTGAGCGCGCCGATCGACGAGCCCACCACATAGCCGGGTAGATGGTCGGATTCGCGCAGGCGCTCCTGGGCACCGGTGTATACAAAGCCGGCACCGCCGCCGCCGCCGAGTATTAGCACCAGCACCTTGTGCATTAGTTCGTGGTCCAGCTCCTCGGTCGAAAATTCATTGCGATGGCGCGAGAGCAGCTGCTTGCGAAATTCCGTAACGCCGGCGGCCAGTTGCGGCACCGCCTGGGCGGCGCCGTGCAGGCGCTTTACCAGATCGCGTTCATTGCGCAGGCACTGGAAAAGGTAATGAAATACCTGTACCCGGAAAGGGCCAACAATGGTTTGATCCACGGCAACATCGTCTGCATAGGCGCCATCGCGATAGGGCGCGAAACGATCCAGGCGGGCAAAGTTAAGCACGTAGCGCAGGCGCTGGTAATCGTCCTCGGAAAGTGCATCGGGATGGGCCAGATGGGCTCGCACCAGGGCCATTTCCATGCGCTGCAGACGCAAAAGAATTTTGCGCTCCGGGCGCTGGGTGCCGGGAAGGTAGTCGGGTGAGGCTGACATAGTTGATTGAATAAGTATTCGGTCGGCGCATGGTACTCATCCAGCGATCATGCCCACAACATTCGTACCCCGACAACAACCAGCAGAATGGCAAATACGCGGCGTAGCGCGGATGCGGGCAACCGATGGGCCAGCGCCGCACCCAGCGGAGTAAATACCAGACTGGCGGCAACAATGCCCCCGGTGGCTGTGAAGTTGATGTAGCCGAGGCTGGCGGGCCCGGCGCCGGCCAGACCCCAACCCGTCAGCATAAAGCCCAGCGCACCGGCCCAGGCTATGGGCATACCGCAGGCCGAAGAGGTGCCCACCGCGCGCTGCATTGCCACGTTGCACCAGTTCAGAAACGGCACCGTCAGGGAGCCGCCACCAATGCCTATCAATGAAGAAAGCCCGCCAATGGCTGTCCCCGCGGTGCCCAGACCCACACGGCCTGGCACTTGCCGGTGCGCCGCCGGTTGCACATTGGCGAACATGCGCGCCGCCACTACCAGGGCGGCGATACCAACCATCCGCTGCAGCGCCAGGCTGGAAAGATGATGCGCCAGCACCGCACCCAGCGCCGCGCCCAAAAGCAACCCCGGCAGCATCCGGCGGAAAATCTGCCAGTCAACGGCGCCTCGGCGGTGATGCGCCCAGGCGGAATTCAGCGAGATTACCGAAATACAGGCCAAAGAAGTCCCGACCGCCACCTGGCTTAGAATGGCCGCATCCACACCAATACGCGGCAACAGGAAAATCAGCGCCGGCACAATGACCATGCCACCGCCAATGCCCAGTAAACCGGCCAACAGCCCGGCACAGGCGCCAGTAGCCGCGAAGGCGATAAATGAAGTTAGCATCACGCAAGTCTAGCAGGACGGTTAGCGTGAGTTATCTGGATAAACCGGCGCTCTAACATTGCAGTCATCGGGTACACTGCGTAGCCGAGGGGCCGATTTACAACCATTGCCAAGCGTGAAGCGTATGCGAGTTTTATTTCTGCTGATGTTGTTGCCGCTGTCGGTACTGGCGCAAGAGGCAAACCTCGAAACCCAGCGCGAAAAATTCATTCCGATGCTCAATGCCGCTGAAAACGGCAATCTGCAAAGCCACCCGCAAACCGCCGCCAGCCTGGCGGGGTATCCGCTCTACGATTATCTGCTAAGCGCTGACCTGGTGTGGCGGCTGCGCCATGGTGCCAGCACGCAGTTGGACGGAGAGATCGAGAACTTTATAGACCAGCATCCGCGCCTGCCGCCCACGGACGCCCTGCGCAGCCGCTGGATTTTCAGCCTGGCGCGGCGGGGTCAATGGTCTGCCGTACAGCGCTTAACCCAGGGCGCCGAAGACACCAGCCTGAAGTGCCTTAATCTGCGCTCGCGTATCGCCTTGCAGCAAATGTCCGGCGTGGCTGAAGACGCCGCAGCGTTATGGCTGGTGGGCAAAAGCCAGCCCGACGCCTGCGACGCCGTATTTTCCTGGATGCAGGCAAACGGCCAACTCACCCCGGCGCGCATCCTGGAACGTGCCCGTCTTGCGGTGGTGGAACGCGACAGCGGCCTGGCGAGCTATCTGGCGCGCAAGCTGGAGGGCCCCGCGCAGGATACGGTGCAACGCTGGGTTGCCCTGTTGGCCAGCCCGGTAGACATCAAATTCGTGCCCGCGCTGGATCCGGATGTGGCCGTTGCGGTATTCAAGCGCCTTGCAATGCAGAATGCGGACGCCGCGGCGCAGTCCTATTCAAAACTGGTTGAGCGTTTGAATCTGGGCCCGGGCCAGGTTTATGAGATGCGCCGCTATCTAGGCCTGTTGTACGCGCAAAACCGTCGCCCCGAAGCACTTGCCTGGTTTGAGCGCATGGACGACACGCGCATGGATGACTATTTCCGCGAGTGGCGGATTCGCGCCGCGTTGTTACACGGGCGCTGGGAGCTGGCACTGGACTGGATTGATAAATTACCGCCGGCCCAGGCCAAGGATGAGACCTGGCGCTACTGGCACGCCCGCGCGTTAGGAGAACTGGGCCGGGATCAGGAAGCCAACGCGGCTTTCAGCGCCCTGGCCCAAGAGCGTTCCTACTACGGCTATCTGGCGGCCGACCGGATTGGCGCAGACTACAGCTTCAACTCGCAGCCCCTGCGCTCGAATGCGGCACTGGCTGCGCAACTGGCGGCTGACCCTGCCGTGGCCCGTGCGCGTGAGCTGCATGCGCTGGAATTGAATGTTGCCGCCAACCGGGAATGGAATGTCGTAACCGCCGACCAGCCGGCGACGATGCTGCGTGAAGCCGCCCTGCTCGCGCACCAGTGGGGATGGCATTTTCAGGCCATTGTTACCCTGGCAAAAAGCGATTACTGGGACGATCTGGACATCCGCTATCCGCTGGTTTATACCGATCTGGTAGGTAAGTATGCACGTAGCAACCGGCTGGACCCGGCCTACGCGCTTGCCATTATTCGCACCGAAAGCCTGTTCATGCCGGCGGTGCATTCGCCCGCGAATGCCGTGGGGCTGATGCAGCTATTGCCGGCTACCGCGCGCGCGGTGGCCAAGGATATTGGCGCGGCGCGCCCCAGCACTGATGATCTGGAAATGCCGGCCACGAACATACCGCTGGGCACAGCTTATTTGCGTCAGCAACTGGATCGGTTCGACAACAATCTGGCGCTGGCCTCGGCGGCCTACAACGCCGGGCCGCATCGCGTGAGCCGCTGGCTCAAGGAAGTGCAAAAGCCGGTGGCGGCCGACGTTTGGGTTGAAAACATCCCCTACACTGAAACCCGCGGTTATGTGCAACGCGCGATGTCGCATATGACCGTGTTTCAGGCGCGACTCGAGCAAGACATTACGCGCGTGAATCAGCGTATTTCACCGATTTCCGCAGACAGCGAAACAAGGCCATGAGCAACGAAACCCAACCACATCACCTTGGCGTTCTGGGCGGTACCGGATTTGTCGGCCGCGCGCTGTGCGCCCGTCTGGTTGCGCAAGGCCACCGGGTGCGCGTGCTCACCCGCGATGCCAAGGCGCATGCCGATATGGCGCAGGGTGAAAAGCTGGCGCTGGTCGAGGGCGACACCCAGAGTTTTGATTTCCTGGCCGAACAACTGGCCGAATGCGACGTCGCCATCAACCTGATCGGAATTCTGAATGAACGGGGCCACAGCGGGCGTGAATTCCGCGCCCTGCACGCCGAACTCCCGCGCACTTTTGCCCGCGCCTGCCGCCAGGCCGGTGTGGGCCGCGTACTGCACATGAGTGCCCTGGGCGCTCAGGCAGGCAGCGCACCCAGCCGTTACCTGCGCTCGAAAGGCGAAGGCGCCAACGCACTGCAGGTAGAACTGGGCAGCAAGATTCCCTGGACCATTTTCTGCCCCTCGGTTATTTTCGGCCCCGGCGACAGTTTTACCAATCGCTTCGCCAGCCTGCTGCGATTCATGCCGGGCGTGTTTCCCCTGGCCTGTCCCAACGCCCGTTTCGCGCCCGTTTATATTTACGATGTAGTCGAGGCCTTCGTGCGCGCGCTAGATCGCGAAGACAGCCACCAGCAGCGTTATCAGCTTTGCGGCGCGCGTGAATACAGTCTGCGCGAAGTGGTGGAATATCTTGCGGTGGTAAGTGAACGCAGGCGTCGTATTATCGGTTTGTCGGATCGTCTCTCGCGCATGCAGGCGGCGGTGATGGAATTCGTGCCGGGCAAGCCCTTTTCCCGCGACAATTATCTGTCGCTGCAAATCGACAGCACTTGCGATGCCGACAGCGGCGAGCCGGGCTTCCAGGCGCTGGGCATCACGCCGACGCCAATGGAAAAAATCGTGCCTGAATATCTGGCGCCTGATACGAAACCGGCCGCCTGATGCAAACCTGGCTGGTGGGCGGCGCAGTGCGGGATCGCTTGCTGGGCCTGGAAGTATCAGACCGCGACTGGGTCGTGGTCGGCGCCACGCCAGAAAAAATGACCGGGCAGGGGTTTCGTCCCGTGGGCGCGGACTTCCCGGTTTTTCTGCATCCCGAAACCGGCGAGGAATATGCACTGGCACGCACCGAGCGTAAATCCGGCAAGGGTTATCACGGGTTTGTTTTTCATACCGGCGAAGACGTGTCCCTGGAAGACGATTTACAGCGCCGCGACCTCACCATTAATTCCATTGCCGAGGACGCCAACGGCAATCTGACCGACCCCTGTGGTGGCCAGCGCGATATCGAAAACCGCGTATTGCGGCACGTTTCGCCGGCGTTCGTGGAAGACCCGGTGCGGGTTCTGCGCCTGGCGCGCTACTACGCCCGCTTCAAGCCGCTGGGTTTTTCGGTAGCGCCGGAAACGCTGGCGCTGCTCACGCAGATGGTGGACAACGGCGAGATAGACCACCTGGTGCCCGAGCGGGTGTGGGCAGAAGCCCAGCGCAGCCTGGCGCTGCCACAACCGCAGCACTTTTTTGAACTGCTGCGCGAATGCGGCGCGCTGGCAAGAATATTTCCCGAGCTCGACGCGCTTTTTGGCGTACCGCAGCCGGCAGCGCATCATCCGGAAATCGATACCGGCGTGCATACCTTAATGGCCCTGGCCCAGGCCGCACGTTTGCAGGCATCAACCGCGGCGCGCTATGCGGTGCTTTGCCACGACTACGGCAAGGCGCTAACCCCGCCCGAAAAACTGCCCAGTCATCATGGGCATGAACAAGCCGGACTGGCCCGCGTTGAGCAATGCAGCCAACGCCTGGGGGTACCACGCGAGTTTCGTGAAATCGCGTTGCTGGTCACCCGCTGGCATTTGCACGTACATCGCGCGGATGAGCTGAAACCCGCTACCCTGCTGAAAGTGCTGGAAGCCGCGGATGCGTTTCGCCGACCAGAACGGCTGGAACAGTTGCTGATTGCTTGTGAGGCTGATGCGCGCGGCCGCACGGGCTTGGCCGAGCGGGATTATCCGCAGCCGAAACGGTTTCATGCGGCGCTGGCCGCAGCAGCAAAAATCGACGCCCAGGCCATCGTAGCCAGTGGCAAGCGTGGGCCGCAAGTTGGCGAGGAACTGCGCCGCCAGCGCGTCCATGCGATAGGGAGCTGCTGAAAAACATGATTTTTCGGCATTTACCGCTTGGCACAGGGATGTGCCAACCCTTATATATTTACTAGCTAGTACCCATCCATAAACGGACATATTTTTCAGATTGATCGTAACACTCTGCCCTATTTTCATCGCAGCCACACATACAATGCATGCCTTTTACGGTTTACCGTCAACGTTTGCTCTGAAACGACCAAAACTCTTGCATTTGGGCATACCTGTCCATGGGAATGCTGGTTCCCATCCCCACCCGCCGTGCTCAGC
>JBDNIO010000149.1:0-13356 GCA_041688215.1 Salinisphaeraceae bacterium
CGTGAATGCGTGCAGGAGGGTTTCGTACTTGTCTGCATTGCTCATTGAATCTCTTCCGATAGGTACCAAGGCATGATGGTGGATATCATTATTTACAAGTGTAGCCAACTATCAGGGCACTTGTCTTAGCTAGGGTCCTACTTGGGTCTTGGCTTGGAAAGGCATATGCTGGCGCACAGGCCTGATTTTTTCTGATGAGGCCCACAACTTGCGATTTTTCCCAAGTTTAATATATCAATCAGCGGCATTGCTGTTATTGAGTTCTGCAGTACTGCCCGCCTCTGTTGGCGCCGGGGAGAGCACAGAATCAACCCACGACAGCGGTTGGCGTTATCTGGAATACATGAAGAAGCCGCATCGCTGGATTTCGCGGCGGCTGGGGGATACCTCGCGCCGGATTGACGGTTTTTTCGCGTCCGAGGATTTGTACGACGAAGTGTCGGGCACTTATGGCGAGTTCCGCATGCGAAATCGTTTTTCGGAGATTTGAGAACGACGAGCTGGATGTGGATTTTCGTCTCAAACTGCGAGTTCCGCATACCCAGGACCGCCTGAAGTTTCTGCTGGAAAGCGATACCGAAGCGCGCGAAACCGAAGCCGCAGCTCGGCAGCGTTAGCGACCGCGTGCTCGGCGAGGTCGACAGCGACGAAGGAAATCAGGACGATGATGACAAAGGCCTATCGAATATTTTTGCCGGTCTGCGCCAGGAAATCGTGAACCGCAGTGGCCTGAAGATAGACCTGGACGTCGGGATCAAGGTGCGCTGGCCGCCGGACCCGTTTCTGCGCGGCAAGTTTCGCCGCCAATGGACCTCGGAAAAGTGGTCATTCCGTATCAAGGAGTCGCCCTACTGGTTTACCCAGGACGGGTTTGGCCACAAGACGGACCTGGACCTGGACCGGCGCTTCTCCAAAGACCGGGCCAGCCGGGCTTCCCTGCGCTACAAGTGGGAGGATGATGACGACGTGAACCGGCTGGTGAGTTCGCTCTCTTTCTTTCGTCTGTCCGGCGAGCGTATTTATCTGGGCCTGGTCGGGTCGACTTTCTGGGATGATGAAGGCCGCCCGTTCAGCGTGCGCGGCTATACCGCCGCGTTTCGCCTGCGCCGCCTTACAGTAAATGGTTGTTCGCCGAGGTTATCCCCCACGTGGTATGGGCGCGCGAGAACAACTTCGAGCCGAGCCTTGCGTTTTCACTGGGTATAGAAGTGTTGTTTGGCGAAGAATATATACAGGATGTGCAGGAAGAATTGCTGCCACCCGGCGAGGGCGATGCCCGCGGCGGGGTGCTGGTGCGCGATGACACGCGTTATAGAAGTTATCGCAGCCATGCTTATAATTTGCCCGAACTGGTGGGTTATTAGCTAGCGTAATACCACGGTGCGATTGCCGTTCACCAGAACCCGGTCCTCCAGGTGGAAGCGCAGACCGCGCGCCAGCACCACCTTTTCGATGTCCTTGCCGTAGCGAATCAGGTCTTTCACCGTATCACCGTGACCGATGCGGATAACGTCCTGTTCAATAATCGGCCCCTGGTCGAGTTCCTCGGTGACATAATGGCAGGTGGCGCCAACCAATTTCACGCCGTGATTATAGGCCTGTTCATAGGGCCGCGCGCCCACAAAACTGGGCAGAAAACTGTGGTGAATATTGATAATCCGGCCGGGATACTCACGACATAATGCAGGTGGAAGAATTTGCATGAAACGTGCCAGCACGAACGTCTGTGCGCCCGATTGCGCAAATAATTTCTCGATTTCGGCAAACGCCTGAGTCTTGTCGCCGCGGGTGAACGGGACATGATGGAAGGGGATGCCGTGCCACTCCACCAGCTCGCGTGCGCTTCCGTGATTGGAGATAACGCTTACAATTTCCACCTCCAGTTCTTGGCTGCGCCAGCGCTCCAGCAAGTCGTACAGGCAGTGCTCCTGTTTTGAAAAGAGCACGGCAATACGCTTGCGCACCGCACTGTCGCTAAGCTGCCAATCCATGCCCAGTTCCTGCGCGATCGGCGCAAAGCGCTGGCGTAATTCATCAAAGGAAAAGGCCAGCGACTCTGCCTTGACCTCCACCCGCATGAAAAAGCGGTTATTGTCCTCGTCCGCGTGCTGGCTGGAGCGCAGAATCCAGCCGCCGTGCTCGGCCAGAAAACCGGAAACGCGGGCGACAATGCCGGTGCTGTCCGGGCAGGAAAAACGCAGGGTGTAATACCGCTGACGTGGATGAATGCTGGAGCTGGACACGTTTTTTATAGTCGCCTGAGCGTTGATTCAAGGCTTATAGAATACAGCCATGAACATGGGTTGACCCACGCTGGCGTTGCGCAGCTCAAACCTGCAAACTCTGGCCGCATATTTCAACGCAACGGTAACTCGATGAAACTCTGGCACTGTGAGGATGCCCGTTCACTGCGTCCGCTCTGGGCACTGGAAGAGATAGGTCTCGACTACGACGTGGAAACCCTGCCTTTCCCGCCGCGCTTCAAGCATCCGGAATACAAGGACATCAACCCCCTGGGTACCGTCCCGTATTTTACCGACGGCGATACGGCCATGACCGAATCGACGGGCATTTGCCTGTATCTGGTCGAAAAATACGAACACTTCGATCTGGGGTTAAAACCGGGCCACCCCGAATACGGCGATTACCTGAACTGGCTTTTTCACAGCGACGCCACGCTGACTTTCCCGCAAACCCTGGTACTGCGTTACAGTGCGCTGGAGCCGGAAGAGCGTCGCCAGCCGCAGGTGGCCGAGGATTACCGCAAATGGTTTCTGGCGCGCCTGCGCAAGCTCGATGCGCATATCGAAAATCGTGAATTCCTGTGCGACAACCGCTTCACCATCGCCGATATTGCCATCGGCTACGCGCTGTACCTGGGCGAGATGCTAAAAATCGACGGGGACTACAGCCCGCAGGCCAAAGACTATCTGGCGCGGCTGAAACAACGCCCGGCGCTACAACGCGCGTTGGCGTTTCGCAGTCCCTGACTTATTGCCCGGGTTTATTGCCCCGAATTATTGCTTGACCCCGAGGTTTTTAGTCCGCGCCGCAGTCGCTTCAGGATCACGCTGGGGGCCACGTAATTCCGGCCAGCCCCGGGCGTGGTCCAGCAATAAATCGGTAAGCATGTCTAGATGATCCGCGCGCTCATTGAGCGCCGGAATGTAACGCAGGGACTGCCCGCCGGCATGCCGGAAAACTTCCGCGTTCTCGCCTTCTATTTCTTCCAGGGTTTCCAGGCAATCGGCGGAAAAGCCGGGGCAGATGACATCAATGGATTTGATGCCCTGCTTGCCAAAGCCGGCAATGGTGGCGTCGGTATAGGGCTGCAACCAGGCGGCTTTGCCGAAACGGGACTGGAAACTCACCTGCCAGGCGTCGTCATCCAATTCCAGTTGCTCGGCCACCAGCCGTGCGGTTTTCTGGCACTGGCAGTGGTAGGGGTCGCCTTTCAGCAGATAACGTTTGGGTGTGCCGTGAAACGAGAACAGCATTTTTTCGCCCTGGCCGTGTTTGTCCCAGTGCTCGCGGATGCTGTTGGCCAAGCAGCTAATGTAGCGCGGGTCGTCGTGGTACTGGCCGATAAACCGAAACTCAGGCACCCAGCGCCAGCGCTTGAATTCATCCGCGACCGCGTCAAAACCCGAGCCGGTGGTCGCGCCCGAATACTGTGGGTACAGCGGCAGAATAAGCAGCCGTTCCACTCCCTGTTCACGCAGGCGCCGCAAGGCATCGGGCGTGGATGGATCGCCGTAACGCATCGCCAGTTCTACCGCTACGGCGCCGTAAGTGCGGGCCTGCAAACGCTGGGCAACGCCCTGGGCTTGCGCCTGTGCGTGTACCAGCAGCGGCGAGCCCCGATCGGTCCAGATTTTTTCGTAAAGCGCGGCCGATTTGGCCGGACGCGTGCGCAAGATAATGCCGTGCAGAATGATGCGCCAGATTAGCCGCGGGATTTCCACGATGCGCGGGTCGGCCAGAAACTGCGCCAGATATTTGCGCAGGGCCTTGGGCGTGGGCGCGTCGGGTGTGCCCAGGTTAGCCAGCAGCACGCCCAGGCGCGGTGTGTCGGCGTGTCTGAACTGTTGTTTGGAGGTGTAGCGCGACATGTGCTTCCTTTAACTATCGAATACAACTATCGCCCATGGGCGCATAAGCGCGCAGGAACGCGGCCACCGATGTTTCGGCGATACGCTCGACTTCGCCGGGTTCGGCAATCCCGAGCAGGGCACGCAGTTGCAGATCGCCGCGCAGCATGCCGAGAAACTGATACGCCGCCAAGCGTGGGCAGTCTGTGCGGATTAAGCCCTGCGCCTGCGCGCGCTCGAGATAAGTCACCACCCCGGCAAAGGTTACGCCCGGACCTGAATCATAAAATATATGGCCCAGTTCCGGGAAACGCCTCGCTTCGGCAATGACTACGCGGAAAATTGCAAGGATACGCGGCATTACCAGAACCTGTAAAAACGCATCAGCAATACGCCGTAGTGCGGCCTGCAACTGCATGTCGTGAACATCGTCGGGAATAGCCATTTTCTGAATGCAGCGGTCACATTCGCGCCGCACCATGGCGGCAAATAATTGCTGTTTGTTATTAAAATGCGCATAAACAGTCGCCTTGGAGACACCGGCTTTGGCGGCGACCGCGTCCATGCTGGTGGCACCATAGCCATGTTCGCCGAACAGATATTGGGCGGCGTCCAGTGCTGCGTTTGCCTTGGCGTTGACACCCGAATTTGGCTGGTCTTTTTTTGAAAACACTCTATTGGCCGAAGATTGACAAGTTTACTTCCGCTGATTATCGTATCGAATCTAAACTGAACCGTCTAGTATAGTTTTGACCTTGACGTATCTAACCACGCGTATGGAAGGCCATAGCCGCCACGCCGGATTGGCAAGTATGGTTGCAGGCATTGCGTGCCTGCTAAGCGGTTGTGTGGTTGGGCCGGATTTTTCGCCGCCGGCGCCACCCCCGGACGCCGGTTACGTTCAGGGCGAACCCCCAACTACCGCGGGCACGGGCGGCGTAACCCAGATATTTGAGCGCGCCGGCAAAGTGCAGGCCGACTGGTACCGTTTATTCCGCGCTCCGGAATTGAACAGGCTGGTTCTAAGTGCGCTTTCCAACAGCCCCACGCTACGCGCCGGCCGTGCGCAGTTGCGTGCGGCGCGTGAACAAGTCAGTGCCGCCGAGGCGGGTCTCTACCCCAACATTTCGGCCAGCGCGAACGTGTCACGCAACAAAAGAAGTGGCACCCAATTTGGTATAGACAACCCGCTATTCACCAATCTATACACCCTGTACCAGGGCCAGCTAAGCTTGGGTTATAACCTGGATATTTTCGGCGAGGTCCGGCGCGGTATCGAAAGCACGCAGGCGCAACTGGATTTCCAGCGCTATGAATTGCTCGATACTTATCTGACGCTAATCAACAACGTGGTCGCAACCGCGCTGGCCCAGGCCGGTATTGCCGACAGCATGGACGCGGTTAACAGGATTATCGCTACCCAGCAGGATAATCTCGACCTGCTACAACAGCAGGAACGGTTGGGGGCAGTGGCCCGCGCGGATGTTTTGCGTGCAAAGGCGCAACTGGCGGCCAGCCAATCGCGTTTGCCGCTCCTGGAAAAACAATGGGTGATTGCGCAGCATCGGTTGGCGCGGTTAACGGGTACTACGCCGGCCAATTTTAAAGCGCCGGAATTACACTTGGCAGACTTCAATCTGCCGCGTCGTTTGCCGGTGAGCTTGGCTTCCGAACTGGTACGCCAGCGCCCGGATATTCTTGCCGCGCAAAGCTTGTTGCACGCCGCCAATGCCAGAGTTGGCGTGGCCGCAGCGCAGCGTTTACCGAGTCTGCGAATCAGTACGGACTACACCCGTAACGCCCTGGATTTATCCGGGCTCGCCGACCCCGCGTCGGCGGTATACAACTTTGGCGCGGGATTAACGGCACCGCTGTTTGACGGCGGCCGACTGCGCGCGAATGAGCAAGCAGCACAGGCCTCGCGCGACGCCGCGGCCGCCCGCTACGACGCTACCGTGCTGGTCGCGTTCAACGAAGTAGCCGACAGCCTGCGCGCGCTGCAAAGCGATGCAAAAAACCTGCGCGCCCAGAATGAATCCCTGAACGCGGCCCGGGAAAAGCTGGAGTTGGTGCAGGCGCAACTGGAAAACGGCGCGGCCGATTACCTGAGTTTATTCACTGCGCAAGGGCAATTTCAGAACGCGTTGATCGAACACACCGACGCGCGCTTGCAACGCTACCGCGACACTGCTGCGCTGTTCCGCGCGCTTGGTGGCGGCTGGTGGAATGATCCGCCCAAGCTGGATACCAGCCGACGTAGCACATCCCCCAAACGCGCCGCAGTAGCCCGCCAGGAGTAGGCATGCCGGAAGATAAATCAACGCAAGATAAAGCAGACGACGACAATTCCAAGCCGTCCGGCAAAAATCGCAAACGCATATGGTTGCTGGCGGGGCTGGCCTGCTTTTTCGTACTCGTCGGCGTCGCCTACGGCGCCTGGTGGTTGCTGGTGGGCAGCTATTACGTGCAAACCTCGGATGCCTACGTACACGGCAACCGGATCATGCTGACCCCGCAAATCCCGGGCACGGTTGTAACCATCCACGCTGAGGACACTGATTGGGTTGAGCGAGGCCAGCCGCTAGTGGAGCTCGACCGTAGCAATACCCGTGTGGCGCGCGATCAGGCCATGGCCAACCTCGCCCAGAGTGTGCGCCAAGTGCGGCAATTGTTTGAGCAGGTCGCAGAGCAGGAAGCGCTGGTCAATAGGCGCGCCACGCAACTCAAACAGGCGGAACGGGATTTTGAGCGCGACAAGCGCCTGCTGAAAATCCACGGCGTTTCGCGCAAGCAGTTTCAGCACACCGAGCTGCAATACGATGGCGCGAAGGCGCAGTTTGCCGAGGCCAAACATCGTCTGGGCGCGCTGCAGGCGATGACCGACAACACCAGCCTGCGCCAGCATCCCAAGGTCCAGCAGGCGGCGGCCAAGCTGGAAGACGCGTATCTGAATTTTCGGCGTACCACAATTCCCGCGCCGGTTTCCGGGTACGTGGCCCAGCGTCAGGTGCAGTTGGGCCAGAAGGTGGCGCCGGGCAAACCGATGCTGGCGATTGTGCCGCTGGATCAGCTCTGGGCGGAAGCCAATTTCAAGGAGACCGAGCTGGCGCAGATGCGTATCGGCCAGCCGGTGTCCATAACTGCAGATTTCTACGGCGACGAGGTTCAATACCACGGCCGCGTGGCTGGCATCAGCGCGGGCTCGGGCAGCGCGTTTGAGTTGTTGCCGCCGCAAAACGCGACCGGTAACTGGATCAAGATTGTGCGCCGCGTGCCGGTACGCGTAGCGCTGGATGCGGATGAGCTGAAAAAACATCCCCTGCGCCTGGGCCTGTCACTGCAAGCCAGCGTGGACATCCACAATACCGACGGTCCGGTACTGGCTTCGAAAACGCCGGCGAAACCCGCATACAGCACCGACATATATCGCCGCAGTCAGGCCGAAGTGCAGGCGCTGATTGATCGGGTGATTGAACAGAATTCCGGCCAAGCCCCGGCGTTGCAAGCAGCCAGTCCCTAGTGTCCTGTCCGCTTAATAAGTTGAAGAAATTTCGAGTGATTTTTTGTGTCCGCGAAGCCCAGCTCGCGATGCTCGGGCAAGGCGCGGTGAGGAGCCTTAAATACTTTAGGGGCCGTAGCTATTGCGACGATCCGCAACGCCGCCAGACGCGAAAAAGCGCCGAAATAATTAAACGGTTTAATCGGACAGGGCACTAGTGGCTGAAGAAGAGCCAGGCTACCCGCCGCTGTCTACCGGTGCGCGTGCACTGCTGACGCTGGGTCTGGCGTTGGCGGTGTTCATGAATGTGCTGGACATTTCCATCGCCAACGTGTCGATCCCCACCATCGCCGGCGACATGGCCGTCAGCCCGACCCAGGGCACCTGGATTATTACCTCCTTCGCGGTCGCCAACGCCATCGCCGTACCCATTTCCGGCTGGCTGGCTAAGCGCGTGGGCGAGGTGCGGCTGTTTGTAATCTGCACGATGCTGTTTACGCTTTTCTCGGTGTTGTGCGGGCTGTCGTTTTCTTTTCCCATGCTGTTGTTGATGCGTATCTTTCAGGGCGCGGTTGCCGGGCCCATGATTCCGCTGTCGCAAAGCCTGATGCTGGCCAATTATCCGGCGGACAAACGCGGTTTCGCAAATGGTATCTGGGGCATGACGGCTGTGGTCGGTCCCATCGCCGGCCCGGTGCTCGGCGGCTGGATCACCGACAATTACGACTGGTCCTGGATTTTCTACATCAACCTGCCGGTGGGTGTGTTCGCGGCAATGGTCACCTGGTCGCTGCTTAAAAATCGCGAGACAAAAATCGATAAATACCCGATTGATCTGGTCGGCCTGGGTTTGCTGGTGCTGGGCGTGGGCGCCTTGCAGATTATGCTCGACACGGGCAACGACGAGGCCTGGTTTCAGTCGCAGTTCATTATCGTTCTTGCGGTCGTGGCTGCTATCGCGCTTAGTTTTTTTGTTGTCTGGGAATGGACCGACGACCACCCCATCGTCGATCTGAAACTGTTCAAACGGCGTAATTTCACGATTGCCACAATCGTCGTAACCTTCGGCTTCATGACCTATTTCGGCGGCGTGGTTTTGCTGCCCTTATGGCTGCAGAGCCAGATGGGGTACACCGCGACCTGGGCGGGAATTACGACGGCATCGCTTGGTTTGTTAGGTGTAATCGCTTCGCCCGTGGTGGGGCGCCTGTCCGATAAAATTGATCTGCGCATCATTATCACCATCGGTATGTTGATCTTCGCAGGGCTGTCTTTCCTGAAAGGCAGTTTCAACCTCAACGTCAGCTTCCAGCAGCTATTTCTTTCGCGCATTTTCTGGGGCATCGGGCTGGCGTGTTTCTTTATTCCGCTGATTACCCTGTCGCTGTCGGGCCTGCCTTCGAGCAAGGTCGCCAGCGCTTCGGGGCTGTTCAATTTCATGCGCCTGATTGCGTTGTCTTTCGGCACGTCGTTGAGCGTAACCTGGTGGGATAAGCGCCAGGCCTTTCATGACCACCGGCTGACAGAACACATCACCCAGTTAGACCCGGCCACCCAGCACTGGCTGGCGCAGGCGCAGGATCAAGGCTTGAGCCAGATGCAGAGCTTCGGCGCGCTGGCGCGAGAAATCAGCCGCCAGGCATACATGCTGGGGTTGAACGACATGTACTGGCTGGCCGGCTGGCTGTTCCTGGCGATGGCGGGGATAATCTGGCTGTCCCGGCCCGAAAGCGCGGCGCATTAAATATGGCAAAACTCTCAGGCAGCCTGCTGTCACCTGAAAATTTCGATTCCGTGGTTGCCGATTGCAGCCAGCTAGTGTTCGACGAAGTGGCCCACAAGAATATTGCCATCCGCAGTATTTTCCAGCTTGTTCGACGTGCTAAGCCGGACCTGGTGGAGCGCGCGCTCAAAGTTTTGTTGCCGGAATTCGCCGTGGCGCTTGACCCGGTTTATACGCAGTTTCAAGCCGCCAATGAAACCTCTTTCGTGGAGTATGTGGGCAACAACCGGCAAGAAATTGCCGACCGTCTGCTGCAAGTTACCGATCGCCGAATCGAGGCGGCACAAAGTAAACCCATACGCGGTGGATACAGCAAACTGCGCGGGCGTGCCGACAGGGAAGTAAGGCAGGCGCTGCCAAAAGTTGCGGCGGTCGTTGGCAAGTATCACACTTCCCGCGACAATAGCCTGTGAAACGCGGCTGACACGCCTCATGGCGACTAGAATAATGCCCTGAATTATGGAGTTGAAGTGAGCAAGAAACCGATTAACGAGCCCCCGCGTAAACGCAGCGCGGCGCAGGAATTTCTGATCCCCGGCCTTATCTTTGGCGGGGCGATTATTGTTGCTTTTGTGGTGCTGATGTTTGGCGATAGTTTTACCGGCAGTGACGCGCCATATAATGCGGTGGGCCAGGAAATAAGCCCGGAGCTGGTGAACAAGTTCGAGCAGGAATACGACAAGCTGGGCGTCTCAGCCGGCCCGGAAGATGCGGAACTCGTGGTGCGCGAATTTGCCGATTACCAGTGCCCGGCCTGCGGTGCATTCGCGCCGACGGTACAGCGCATTCGTGAAGAGTATGCGGATACGGGCAAGCTGAAGTTCGTGTTCTTTGATCTGCCGCTAAGCGCGCATAACAACGCACAGGTTGCGGCCTCCGCTGCGCGCTGTGCCGCACGCCAGGGTAGCTTCTGGCCGTTCCACGAAAAACTTTTCGCCACCCAGCGCGACTGGTCGGCCAGCAGTGAACCGCTGGATGCCTATCTTGATATGGCGGTGGAAACCGGCATATCGGCCAAGCCATTGCGTCAATGTGTGGAGCAGGGTGGGTTCGACGAGGTAATCGCGCGAAATGCAGAGATTGCGCGCGAGGTGGGCGTGACTGCGACACCAACCCTGCTCATCGGCCGACAGGCTTTTTCTGGCGTGACACCCTACGATAAATTGCAGGCCGAAATAGACAATCAGCTCGCGCAGGATACGCAAGCTCAGTAAAACAGGCCCAGCAGGCCGCGCAAACCGTAGGCAAGCACGACCATTACGAGCAGGCTCGCAACCCACAGTGCGGCAAACCATAGCAATTGGCGTTTTCGCTCGGGCCTCAACACGTTAGCGCCGTCAATGATAACCGCCCTCGGCGGTCATCTTGCCGCGGAAAACCCAGTAGGAATAGGCAGTGTAGAACAGGATAAACGGCAGCAGAAATGCCATGCCGATTAACAGAAAACCCTGGGTTTCCGGCGGCGAGGCGGCGTTCCAGAGCGTGAGGTCCGGCGGCAGGATATGCGGCCAGATCGAAATCGCCAGTCCCGCGTAGCCGAGTGCGAACATCGCCAGCGCGTAGAGGAAGGGTTGCAGTTCAGCGCGCCGGTGCACGGCGCGGTAAAGCGCCCAGGAAACCCCCGCGACCATGATCGGAATCGGCGCCAGATACAGGGTATTGGGCCAGGCAAACCAGCGTTCGGCGTAGGCCAGGCCCAGAAACGGCACCCACAGGCTGACCAGCCCCATAAACCCGATGACCGCGAGCAGCAGCCGGTTGGTCCAGCGGTAGGCCTGGTGCTGCAACAGCCCTTCGGATTTCAGAACCAGCCAACTGGAACCCAGCAGCGCGTAGCCAAAAATCAGCGCAACGCCGGTCATGATTGAAAACGGCGTGAGCCAGTCAAACGCGCCGCCGGCATATTGGCCGGCGACTACATTTACGCCTTGAACAATCGCGCCCAGAGTGATGCCCTGGCAGAAACTGGCGATGATGGAACCACCATTAAATGCCAGATTCCAGCCGGCCTTGCGATTGGCCTTGAAGCGGAACTCAAACGCCACACCGCGGAAGATCAGCGCGATCAGCATGAGCGTTAACGGTAAATAAAGCGCCGGCAGCATTGCCGCATACACCGTCGGGAAGGCGGCCATCAAACCGGCGCCACCCATGACCAGCCAGGTTTCGTTGCCGTCCCACACCGGGGCCACGGAATTCATCATGATGTCGCGCTCGCTTTCGTCGTTGGCAAATCGCGAGAGGATGCCGATGCCAAGCACGAAGCCGTCGAGCAGCACGTACATGAACACGCCGAAACCGATAATGCCGAGCCAGATTAGAGGGAAATATTCCTGCATGACAGCCTACTCGTCGGTCCTATTCATCAGTATAGGCCAGTGGGCGCGCCGGGGTTTTTACGCGGGTGCTTTTCTCATACGCGACCTCAGGGCCCTCGCGCACCAGTCGCAAAATGAAATACAGGCCTGAGCCAAACACAATGCCGTAGACGAGAATAAACAACGCCAGCGACCCCGCCACACTCCCAGCCGCGATCGGCGAGACGGCATCCGCGGTGCGCATCAGGCCGTAAACCACAAACGGCTGGCGGCCGATTTCGGCGGTATACCACCCGGCCAGTACAGCAATGAATCCTGACGGCGCCATGAGCAGACACAGGCGTTGATACCAACCCGATGTAAACAGCCGCCCACGCCACGCCAGCCAGAGCCCGGCTACGGCCATGAACAGCATCAGAAAGCCGATGCCCAGCATAATTCTGAACGTGAAGAATATCGGTGCCACCGGCGGGCGGTCTTCGGGCGCGAACTGGTCCAGGCCAATCACCTCGCCATTGAGGTCGTGTTTCAGGATCAGGCTGCCCAGTTTCGGAATCGACACAACAAAGTGGTTCTTCTCGGCCGCCTGATCCGGAATCGCAAACAGGTTCAATGGTGCGCCACGCTGGGTTTCCCAGTGGCCCTCCATGGCCGCGACTTTGGCGGGCTGGTGTTCCTGCACGTTCAAGCCCTGCAGGTCGCCGGCCAGGATTTGCAACGGTGCCACAATCGCAATAAAGCCCACGCCCATGGCCGTCATCACCTTCGCGGCTTCCGGCGCCATGCCGCGACGCAGGTACCAGGCCGAGACGCCCAGAATTACGAACGCGGTGGTCAGGAATGCGCCCAGCACCATATGCACCAGGCGATAGGGGAAGGAGGGGTTAAACACAATCGCCCACCAGTCCACCGCGTAAAAAATGCCGTCCTTGAGTTCATAACCGGCTGGGGTATGCATCCAGCTATTGGCCGAGATAATCCAGAAGGTGGAGATCAGGGTGCCGATGGCGACCATGCAGGTCGCGAAAAAATGCAGGCCACGCCCGACCTTGTCCCAGCCAAACAGCATGATGCCCAGAAAGGTGGCTTCCAGGAAAAACGCGGTCAGCACTTCGTAGGAAAGCAGCGGGCCCAGCACGTTAGCGGTCGCTTGTGTGAACACGCTCCAGTTGGTGCCAAACTGGAAACTCATGACAATGCCGGAAACCACGCCCATGCCGAACGACACGGCAAAAATCTTCACCCAGAACCGGTACAGGCGCACATAAACATCGCGTCCGGTTTTCAGCCACAGGGCTTCGAGCATTCCCAGCCAACTTGCCAGGCCGATGGTAAATGCCGGGAACAAGATGTGAAAAGAAATGACAAAGCCAAACTGGATGCGCGAGAGCAGCAGTGGGTCCAGATGCATTCGGGAACCTATTGGTGGCGTCGGACAGAGCGAGCACGCGGCGCAAAGAAAATCGCCGAGGACGCGTGTTTTTGAGGTGTTGATTATATCACCACGGCGTTGTCTTCATCGCGTATTAGCCTCTTCCAATACGAAATGAGTCTGAAGCCAGGCACATGTTTCCAACATGAAATGAGTCTGAGCTAAGCATAACCGTTCAAGATGGTGGGATGAAACTCATCATGAACGTCAAACATTTAACGACCTTGCAGCAA
>JBDNIO010000150.1:0-4569 GCA_041688215.1 Salinisphaeraceae bacterium
ATACAGTATTCGGAATAATCGCACACTCTCCATGACCACTCTAAGCTCATGACACACTGGACTCGCATGATTGCGCTGGTGGATATGAATGCCTTCTTCGCGTCCATTGAGCAGCTAGACCGGCCCGTCTGGCGAGGTCGGCCGGTGGGCGTTATTTTCCCTCAATGGCGAACGCGGCACCTGCATAATAACTTGCTCCTACGAGGCCCGTAGCTACGGTATAAAGACAGGAATGCGGCTACGCGAGGCGATTCATTCGGACTCGCTACGCTCGCGTCGATTTGATCCGGTAAAATCGGTCGAGCCCGTCCGGGGGAGCCACTAACTCCTAAGCACCGTTTCGTGCCTGAGACGCACTTTCCTCAAGCAGCGCCATAAAAGCATTCGCAGCATTTGAAAGACTCCGTTGTGGGTGTCTCACGAAACCGAGGCTGCGTTGCAGATTCAGTTGCCTCACATTGAGCGCTTGCAGGCTGGAATCACCCATTGTTTTCGGCAACGCTGTCCACCCCAGTCCTATTGTGGCCAGCATTTTCAAGGTCTCCAGATAATTACTGGTCTGGCGCAGCTTGGGGATCACGCCATAAGGTAGTAATGCCTGGGCGACCACTCTATAGGTGTAGGTTGACTCATCCGGCAACAGCGCGGGGTAGTCCTGTAATGCGGTGGGCTCGATATTTTTCAGTTTCGCCAGGGGGTGATCCGGCGCCACCAGTATCTGCAAATCATCGCGCCAGATTTCGCGTTGTTCCAGGCCCGGAAGGGCCGGTTGCGGCAGGGTAATGATGGCCAGTTCAAGTTGGCCAGTGGCTATGGCCTGACAGGCGGTTTCCGAGCCCAGAAATTCTATGTCCATATCCACTGCGGGACAGGTCTGCCGGAAACGCCGTAAAACAGGCGGAATGCGGTGCAATGCGATGTGGTGAGAAAGCGCCAGTCCCAGGCGGCCACTGACATTGTCTGACAGGTTATCCAGCGCTCGATTACTGTTTTCCACTTCCATCAGCAGTTTGCGTGCGTGCGGCAGGTAGGCGCGCCCGGCTTCGGTAAGAGCTGAACCCCGACCTACGCGGTCGAATAAGCGGTGGCCCAGACGCGCCTCCAGGGTGGCCAGGCGTTTACTGATCGCCGGCTGGGTAATGTGGATGCTGTCCGCAGCGGCGCGGAAGAAACCTTGGTCGCAAATAGCTACGAAAGCCTGGATCTCGTTTAGCTGCATGGTCGTTAATCCATTTAATACATGCCTATATGTTATCTTATATATAGAAAAGATTCATTTGAGTTATTCGTGTGAGTCCCTTATATTGCTAACCTGAAATAACCGCCCACCCGAGCAAGGTGCGAAAAGATGAGCCACGGAAAAGCCTTATACGACAAGATATGGGACGAGCACGTAGTACGCGCCGATGGTGATACGGCATTGCTGTATATCGACCGGCACATGGTGCACGAAGTCACGTCCCCGCAGGCATTTGAGGGCTTGCGACTGGCCGGTCGTGACGTTTGGCGCGTGAACGCTAATTTGGCGGTGCCGGACCACAACGTACCTACTATCGACAGATTGCGCGGCATTGCCGACCCCCTTTCCAGGATTCAGGTCGAGGCGCTGGAAGCCAACTGCGCCGAACACGGCATCCGCCTGTTTCGCATGAGCGACGTACGCCAGGGCATTGTGCATGTAATTGGCCCCGAGCAGGGCGCCACACAGCCGGGTATGACGATCGTCTGTGGCGACTCACATACCTCTACGCATGGCGCATTTGGCGCGCTGGCCTTTGGTATCGGCACCTCGGAGGTCGAGCATGTGCTGGGCACGCAAACGCTGATTCAGCACAAAGCCCGATCCATGCAAATACGGGTTAACGGCGAAACCGCGCCCGGTATTACTGCCAAGGATATCGTGCTGGCCATTATCGGCCAAATTGGCACCGCGGGCGGTACTGGATATGTTATTGAATACGCCGGTGAGGCGATTCAGGCCCTGTCCATGGAAGGCCGCATGACGGTGTGTAATATGTCGATTGAAGCCGGCGCACGCGCCGGCATGATTGCGGTAGACCACAAAACCATCGATTACATGCAGGGCCGTCCCTATGCCCCGGAAGGCAAGGATTGGGACACGGCTCAGGCGTATTGGCACAGCCTGCACAGCGACGCAGACGCGGTTTTTGATCGCGTAGTGGAACTGGACGCGGCCAGTATCTGTCCGCAGGTTACCTGGGGCACCTCGCCGGAAATGGTGGCGCCAGTGGATGCCACTGTGCCGGATCCGGACCAGTGCGTCGAAGCCGGCAGGGCGCAAACCTGGCGCAATGCTCTGGAATATATGGACTTGCAGCCGGGCGTAGAGATTGTAGATATCAAGATGGACAAGGTATTCATCGGCTCCTGCACCAATGGCCGTATCGAGGATTTACGCGGCGCGGCCGAGTACATCAAGGGCCGCAAGATTGCTGAAAACATCAAACTGGCGATGGTGGTGCCGGGTTCCGGACTGGTCAAGCAACAGGCCGAAGCAGAGGGTCTGGACCAGATATTCACGGCTGCCGGCTTTGAATGGCGCGAGGCCGGCTGCTCCATGTGTCTGGGCATGAATGCCGACCAGCTGGAGCCCGGCGAGCGCTGCGCCTCTACCTCGAATCGTAATTTCGAAGGCCGCCAGGGCAAGGGCGGGCGCACGCATCTGGTGAGCCCCGCGATGGCTGCAGCCGCTGCCATACACGGGCATTTCGTCGATATCCGCGAATTGAAATAAAAGGCAATAAGTCATGCAAGCATTTACAACACACACCGGAACCATGGTCCCGCTGGATCGCGCTAACGTCGATACCGACGCCATTATTCCCAAGCAGTATCTGAAATCTATTAAACGCACGGGTTTTGGCCCGTATTTGTTCGACGACTGGCGTTACCTGGACGCAGGCGGGCTGGATGTAGACCCGGCCACGCGCCGCGAAAATCCGGATTTCGTACTTAACAAACCCATTTATCGTGATGCCGGCATCTTGCTGGCGCGCGAAAACTTTGGTTGCGGATCATCCCGCGAACACGCCGTCTGGGCGCTGGCGGACGCCGGGTTTCGCGTCGTAATCGCCCCCAGTTTCGCCGATATTTTCTACAACAACTGCTCCAAGAACGGGGTATTAGCCATTGTTCTAGAAGACAATGCAGTCGACGCGCTATTTGATTTGGCAACCCAGCAAGCCCCGGCACAAGCGCACGTCGACTTGCAAGCGCAGCAAGTGCAGGCGGGCAAGAATCTGGTTTACACGTTCGAGATGGACGCGTACCGCAAGCAAAACCTGCTCAGCGGTCTGGACGACATCAGCCTGACGCTCAAACATGCCGATGCAATCCGCGCATTTGAGGCACAGCGGCGGCAAGACAAGCCCTGGCTGTTTCGTGATCTCTAGCCGATCTATATAGTGGTCGCCGTTCCCGACACTCATTAACAACGAATGCAGGCAGGCTATGACTTCAAAAATACTGGTATTGCCCGGTGACGGCGTAGGCCCGGAAATCTGCCGCGAAACCATACGGGTTATCGACGCCCTGCAACGGGATCACGGCCTGGACGTGGAGCTGGAAGAGGGCCTGGTCGGTGGAATTGCCTACGAGGAAACCGGCAATCCCTTGCCCGAAGAAACGCTGGAGAAGGCGCGCGCAGCCGATGCCATCCTGTTTGGTGCGGTGGGCGGCCCGCAGTGGGATTCTCTGCCGCGCGAGTCGCGCCCGGAAAGCGGCCTGCTGCGGCTGCGCTCGGAGCTGGGTCTGTTTGCCAATCTGCGCCCGGCGTTGTTGTATCCGCAACTCGCGCATGCGTCCACCTTGCGTGAAGACGTGGTTTCCGGGCTGGATATTATGATTGTGCGGGAACTCACCGGCGGCATTTATTTCGGCCAGCCGCGCAAGACGCGTACTGACATGGGCGGCCGCCGCCAAGCAGTCAACACCATGCTTTACACCGACGGCGAGATCGACCGCATTGCGCGCGTGGCTTTCGATATTGCGCGCCGGCGTGGCAAAAAACTATGCTCGGTCGACAAGGCCAATGTGCTGGAAGTTTCGCAACTCTGGCGCGATGTGGTCGGCGAGGTGCATGAAAAAGACTTCAGCGATATCGAACTCTCGCATATGTACGTCGACAACGCGGCCATGCAACTGGTGCGTGCGCCTAAACAGTTCGACACCATTGTTACCGGTAATCTGTTCGGCGATATTCTCTCGGATATCGCGGCCATGCTCACCGGTTCCATCGGTATGTTGCCCTCAGCTTCCCTGGATGAAAACAGCAAGGGCATGTACGAGCCGGTGCACGGTTCGGCACCGGATATCGTCGGCCAGGGCGTGGTTAATCCGCTGGCAACGATACTTTCGCTGGCCATGATGCTGCGCTACACGCTAGCCCGCGAGGACTTGGCCGATCGTGTGGAAAGCGCGGTAGGCGACGCGCTTGACCGCGGCCTGCGCACGCGCGACATCATGGACGGCGAAGCCCAGGTTGCCAGCACCGGCGAAATGGGCGGTGCTGTGGTGGATATGCTGCAATAGCCCACACATCATGCAATA
>JBDNIO010000151.1:0-25595 GCA_041688215.1 Salinisphaeraceae bacterium
AGAAACCATCGGCAATGCCAACGAAGATATCATTCGTCAATACGTACAGGATCAACTAAAGACAATGGAAAAAGGCGAGACAAACGGGCAACAGTTAGGGTTCTTCTAAAACTCGGTCGCTTGCGGCCGAGTTTTTTATAGCATGCAAAAACTTAAACTACTGAAAGCCGCTGCACTGGCGGCAAGCGTAACCACCCTGACACTGCCCAGCGTGGGCCTGGCACAACCGAGCGAGCCACCCACCGCTGCCCCGAACCAGGCCAAAGTGCAGGCCCTGGCCCAGGATTACCAGGAAGTCGCGAAAAAACTGGCCGAAATTCGCGAGACCACCTACAAGGCCAACCCCGAACTGGCCGAACAGCGCGATGCCTTCCAGGCCATGATTGAAGAACGCATGGAAGACGGCGGCTATGACGCCGATGCCAAACTGGAAAAAATGCAGGATATTGCCAGCCAGCTGAAAAGCGAAGACATCGAAGAGGCGAAAAAGCAGGAACTCGTCAAGAAATTCCAGCAGGAACGCCAGAAAATGCTGAACGCGCAGCGTGAAGCCCTGGCCGAAACGGATGTAAAAAAGGCCGGTGAAAAATTACAGGAAGACACTCTGGCTGCGATGAAAGCCCACGACGAGAGCACCGACAAGCTGCTTGAACGCTTGGCACGCCTGCGTAGCGACCTGCAAAAGGCAACCACCAACGGCTAGCATTCATCTTGATGATGCAAAAACCCGGCGCCATCCGCCGGGTTTTTTTATACTTGGCTGTTATTTAACTGACTCTCGCACTGAAACAGGGCGTTGCAATGTCGTGGCTACGTATTACCCTTTTTTTAAACACAGAGGCGCACGGAGGCGCACGGAGGCGCACAGAGGGAGGAATGAATGGCTTTAACACAAGCATGCCCCCTCCGTGCGCCTCTGTGTTAATAATCGAATGCGAATCAAAGCAACTAATCTGGAACACCCTCTCGAAGCCGACGCAGCTTTTTTATCCGTATTTGAGTCATTATCTGAAGCGCTTATCACTAAAACGACAGGCCATAAAAAACCCCACGCCAACTCAATGACGTGGGGTTCAGAATGGCGCTTTCTCGGGTTAACCGCCAAACAAGCCGCGGAAGAAGCCACCAACACCAGCGTTGGCTTGGGCCGCGGTGCGGAATTCGCCTTGGGCCAGCAGGCCATCGTTATTGGCGTCCGAGGCATTGAACGAACCGGAAATATCGGCATCAGCGGAGGCTTCGCTCTTGCTGAGCAAGCCATCGTTATTGGTATCCAGACCCTGGAAACGGTTTAGCAAGTCAGCACTCAGGTTAACTCCGGCGTTGGCGGCGGTGCCTACACCTGCGGCCGCGCCCTGGGCGGCATTGGCGCCGGCATTCACACCCGTCTTAACGCCGGTTTTAGCTTTGGCGCCAGCGTTGACCGCGGTATCCGCGCCGGCTTTAACGCCAGCCTTGGCCTTGTTGCCAACATTGGCGGCCGCATCGGTGCTGGCATTTACGCCGGATTTGACCGCACCGGACACTCCACTGGGGCCACTGGTAGCTGCCCCGGCTTGTGCTTTCAGGCCGGTGGTGAATTCGCTTCTGCTCAATTGACCGTCGCCGGAGTCATCAAAGCCTGAGAAGGAAGAGGATAATTCAGCATTGGCTTTCGCTTCAGATTTGCTGATTACGCCATCGCCATTGGTGTCTATGGCGGAGAATTGCTGGTCCAGCGAGGTGTCGGCGTTCAGGCCGATATCCAGGTCGGCGCCCAGATCCACGCCCAGGCCGAGCCCCAGGCCGCCTCCAGCCGCCAATGCGGAACCTGAAGACAACGCCAGCGCGGCGATTAATACGGAATGCTTATTCATATGTGAAATCCTTGGTGAAATGGCAAGGTCCTTCTTTTGTGTTTCGGTATCGCCTTCCTGGCAATCCGTGGCAGCGTAGAATCACACGAAGGCGCTGAACACTAACTGAACGCGATTGACGACCAGCAGTTATTCCGAGGAATCCTGCTCTTCCGCCGCCTGTTGCGCTTCCACTTCGCGAATACCGGGCACCATCCAGCGCGAGGCCCACAGGCCGAGTTCGTACAGCAGGTAAATCGGTATCGCCAGCAGGGTTTGCGAGATGACATCCGGTGGCGTCAGCACCATACCCACGCCGAATGCGGCTACCACAATATACGCCCTATAACTGCCCAATTGCTTAGGCGTGGTAAAGCCGGCCCAAACCACCAGAACGATCGCCACCGGCACTTCAAAAGCTACGCCAAAGGCCATGAACATGCCCAGCACAAAGTCCAGATAGCGGCTGATATCGGTCATTACCGCCACCCCAGTCGGGGCAACGCTCACGAAGAAGCCGAATACCAGCGGGAAAACCACGTAATAGGCAAACGCCATGCCCAGATAGAACAAGCCCGTGCTCGATGCCAGCAGCGGCAGCACCAGGCGTTGCTCGTTGGCATAAAGCCCGGGCGCGACAAATGCCCAGAACTGGTAGAGCACCCACGGCAGGGCAATCACCACCGCGGTCATAATCGCCAGCTTGAACGGGGCAAGGAAGGGGGCCGCCACCTCGGTGGCGATCAGACTGCTGCCTTCGGGCAAATGCATCAGTAACGGCCCCGAAAGCCAGGTAAACAGTTCAGACGAAAAAAAAGCCAGTGGCAGAAACACCAGCACCACGCCGATCACCGCGCGCAGCAGGCGATTGCGCAGCTCCAGCAGGTGCTCCATTAATGGCCGCTCTTCCTGATTCTGGTCTTGCTGCGCGCTTTGTTCGCTCATTGGCTATTGTCGGATTCTTTATCGGCAGTATCCGGCTTTGCCTCGTCAGGCTCCGGCGCGGGTTTTGTGGGCGCTTTGGCGGCGTGGGCCCGGCGGAAATGATCACGCTTGCCGTGGCCCTGGACGGTGGCCGACTCCACGCTTTCCCGCAAGTCGGTTATGCCCGATTTGAATTCGTCCCGCGTTTTACCCAGATGACGACCGGTTTGGCGAATATGCTCGCGCATTTCGTCTACGTCCATTTCGCGCTCCAGTTCGGACGTAATACTGGTCATATAGCCGCGCGCGCGGCGCACCCACAAGCCCAGGGTGCGCGCTACTTTGGGCAGGCGCTCGGGGCCAAGAACAATCAGGCCGATCAGAAAGATCAGCCCCAGCTCCCAGAAGCCGATACCAAACATGTGGCTAAGCCTGGCTCAGCTTAGCCGGAGTCGCGCGGTTGCTTTTCGCGTTTATCGGCGTCTTCGACGGGGTCGGTGTTTTTGCGGGTCTGGCCTACCTCATCGACCAGTTGCGGGTCTTCATCGCGTTTGCGGGCATCCTGCTCCTCGTCTTGATCTCCGTCTTTCATGGCGGAGCGAAAGCCTTTTAAGGCAGATCCCAGATCGCCGCCCATATTGCGCAGGCGCTTGGTGCCAAACAACAGCACAACAATGACCAGCAGAATCAACAACTGCCAGATACTAATGCCTCCAAAACCCATATCTATGTCCTCTTTAAATGCGTGGCCTTGTTACTATTAATTACGATGGTTAACCGTTCGCGCGCGATGCCTTTTCCTCAAGTCCGGAAATACCGAACCGGCCCTGCAGTTCGGCCAGCACCTGCGAGGGCTGCAAATCGCGCTGAATTAACATCACCATGGTGTGAAACCATAAATCCGCGACCTCATGTACCAGGTGAGCATCGTCGCCCGTGCGTGCGGCGTCAAGCACCTCGCCGGCCTCTTCCTCTACCTTGGCCAGTATTGCTTCCAGGCCTTTGGCGTATAAGCCCGCCACATAGGAAGAGCCTGGATCCGCCTCGCGACGCGCCGCCAGGATTTGCGCCAGTTGTTCAAGCACCTCGTCCTGACCTTGCATCGCGGTTGCCGCGTTATTCATAAGTCCAACTCTTGTCAATACGTTTAATCAACGGTTATAGATGTCCGCGGGGTCTTTTAGCACGGGATCGCTCGCGCGCCACTGCCCCGCTTGCAAACGCTGATAGAAACAACTTGTCCGACCGGTGTGGCAGGCAATGCCGCCCTGCTGTTGTACGATTATAAGGAGGGCGTCGTTATCGCAGTCCAGGCGGATTTCAGTGATTTTTTGCGTATGCCCGGATTGCTCGCCCTTGCGCCACAGCTTAGCGCGCGATCGTGACCAATAGGTTGCAAACCCGGAATCGACCGTTGCGACAAGCGATTCACGATTCATCCAGGCCAGGGTCAGCACACGGCCGCTGGTTTGTTCCTGCGTAATGGCCGGCACCAGGCCATCGCTGTTCCAGGCCACTTGATCCAACCAGACGTGCTGGTTTGTCATCGAATCCATTTTTTCAGACATGGCACTATTCTACGCCTGCCATGCGCCGATGCCTGGGGTGGTGTTAAATGCTTGCATCGCAACGCAAGCCCACTTACTGTTTCGCGCATGAAAATCATCATCCTGGGGGCAGGTCAGGTCGGGGCCACTCTGGCCGAGAATCTGGCGAGTGAAGCCAACGATATAACCGTGGTCGACACCCAGCCCGGTCTGCTTGCAGACCTGCAGGACCGCCTCGACATCCGCTCCGTGCAGGGCTTTGCCGCCCACCCGGAAGTGCTGCGCCGGGCGGGCGCGGAAGACGCGGATATGATAATCGCCGTTACCGAGTCCGACGAGACCAATATGGTGGCCTGCCAAGTCGCCTATACGCTGTTCCACACACCCACCAAGATTGCGCGCATCCGCGCCGCTGAATATCTGAACGAAGAGCGCCTGTTTCAGCAAGACGCGCTGCCGGTGGATATGAGCATCAGCCCCGAGCAACTGGTGACCGACTATATTCAGCGCCTGATCCAGTACCCCGGCGCGCTGCAGGTGGTGGATTTTGCAGAAGGCCGCGTGCGCGTCGTGGGCGTAAAAGCCTATTACGGCGGCCCGCTGGTGGGCCAGGAACTGCAAACCATGCGCGAACATATTCCCGGTGTGGATACGCGCGTGGCCGCCATCTACCGCCGCGGCAAGCCGCTGATTCCCGAGGGCGACACTGTAATTGAAGCCGACGACGAAGTATTTTTTGTTGCCGCCACACGCGACATCAAGAAAGTCATCAGCGAGTTAAGAAAACTCGACCGCCCGGTAAAATACGTGCTGCTGGCCGGTGGCGGCAACATCGGGCTACGCCTGGCGCGCGCGCTGGAAGACCATTGCCAGGTCAAGCTTATCGAAAAAGACCGCGAGCGCGCGCGGTTTCTGTCGGAACAGGTCAAGAAAGCCATTATCCTGGTCGGCGACGCCGCTAACGAATCGCTGCTGCTGGAAGAAAACATCGAAAGCGTGGATATATTTTGCGCGGTGACCAACGACGACGAGGCCAATATTCTCTCGTCGATGCTGGCCAAGCGTCTGGGCGCACGCAAGGCCATGAGCCTGATCAATCGGCTTGCTTATGTCGATCTGGTAGAAGGCGGCGTAATCGACATCGCCATTTCGCCGCAGCAATCCACGGTGTCGGCGCTGTTGTCGCATGTGCGCCGGGGCGATGTGGTGCGCGTGCATTCGCTGCGGCGCGGCGCGGCCGAAGCAATCGAGGCGGTGGCGCATGGCGATATCAAAAGCTCGCGCGTGGTGGACCGGCGCATTGATGAAATCAAGCTGCCGCCAGGTTGTTCCATCGGCGCCATTGCGCGCGGCGATGAAGTGATCATCTGCCATCACGACACGGTGATTGAATCCGGCGACCACGTAATCCTGTTTATCGTGGATAAAAAATACACCCCCGACGTGGAAAAGCTGTTTCAGGTCGGGGTGTCGTTTGTCTAACGCATGAACTACCTCGCCGTAGCGCAGCGCGTCGTCGGTCTGCTGCTGATAATCTTCTCTTTCACCATGCTGGTGCCGGCAGGTGTGGCACTGCTCTATGGCGACGGCGGCGCGCTGAACTTTGTAACCGCATTTGCCATTACCCTGGTCACCGGCTTTTTCGTCTGGCTGCCGTGCCGTAACGTATTCCGCGAACTCAAACTGCGCGACGGCTTTCTGGTGGTAGTGCTGTTCTGGGGCGTGCTTAGCCTGTTCGGCGCGCTACCGTTTTTGCTGGCAGACCAACCCGAGATGTCCATTACCGATGCGGTGTTCGAGTCCGTATCTGGACTCACCACTACCGGCGCCACCGTACTCACCGGGCTGGACACCCTGCCGCACGGCATCCTGTTCTGGCGACAACTGCTGCAATGGCTGGGCGGCATGGGCATCATCGTGCTGGCAGTGGCCATTTTGCCGATACTGGGCATAGGTGGCATGCAGCTTTACCGCGCGGAAACGCCGGGGCCCATCAAGGACTCCAAGCTCACGCCGCGCATTCGCGAAACCGCGAAAGCCCTCTGGTATCTGTATTTCTGGCTTACGGCAACCTGCGCCCTGGTGTACTGGCTGGCGGGCATGACGCCGTTTGACGCCATCGGCATCGCCTTTTCGTCCATCGCCACCGGCGGGTTTTCCACCCACGATTTAAGCCTGGGCTATCACGACGCCCCGTTAATCGAGATGGCGGCCGTATTCGCCATGGTCGTCGGCTCAATCAACTTCGCAATCCATTTCACCGCCTGGCGTACCGCGGATATCCGCAACTACGTGCGCGACCCGGAAAGCCGCGCGTTTTTGATCATGATAGTCGGGGCAACAGCTATTTCCTGCGCCTATTTAATGTACGCCGGCACCTATAGCAATATGACGGAAGCCTTCACCAAGTCGCTTTTCCATGTGGTCTCCATCGGCACTACCACCGGCTTCGTGACGACAGATTATTCCCTATGGCCAAGTTTTCTGCCAATGATGCTGTTACTCGGCAGTTTCGTCGGCGGCTGCGCCGGTTCCACCGCCGGCGGCATGAAGGTCATCCGCATTCAACTGCTGTTCAAACAAGGTATGCGCGAGATCACCCGGCTGGTGCATCCGAGCGCGGAAATCCCGATCAAGGTGGGTGGCAAGGTCATTCCGCCCCAGGTTATCCAGGCCGTCTGGGGGTTTTTCTCCGCTTACGTTGCGGTTTATGTGATCATGTTTCTGATTCTTCTGGCCACCGGGCTGGATGAGGTCACGGCGTTTTCGGCGGTTGCCGCTTGTCTTAATAATTTAGGCCCGGGCTTGGGTGACGTGTCTTCCAATATGGCCAGCCTGTCGGCGCCGGCCAAATGGATGCTGTGCCTGGCCATGCTGCTGGGCCGGCTGGAAATCTTTACCCTGCTGGTGGTTTTAAGCCCGGCTTTCTGGCGACGCTAAACCGTGGCGAACACAGGCAACCATGCGCCCCTGGGGAACGCGCCGGCATCGACTTTTAAAAAACCACAAAGTGCACAAAGAACACGAAGGCCCAGCCGAATAGCACTTACTTAAGCATTAAGTAAACGAGTTGGCGTACAACCTGTCGTCAGAGAATCCTCTGCTGCAGGAAGCGCCATTCAAGGCCCAATCCCATCGCTTTGTGTTCTTTGTGGTTAAAACTTTTCGTGTCTGGCGTTTTGGATGACTGACTTCGACCCCATCTTTGGATTACGCACGGTATAAAGTAAGTTAAACTGCGCATCTTTATGGACATGCGCAAGAATCTGGAAAACATGCTGGCGCAGGGGCGCGACAACGCCCTGCTGCGGTTCACGCTGGGTGAGATTTGTCTGAACGCAGACGAACCGGCAGTCGCCGCGCAACACTTACAACAAGCCGTTACCCAGGACGCCGAATACTCCGCCGCCTGGAAGCTCTACGGCAAGGCACTGGCCGCCGATAACCAAACCGAAACGGCCGTGGATGCCTTCAAGCAAGGAATTGCGATAGCCGAAAAACGCGGCGATAACCAGGCCGCGAAGGAGATGCGTGTGTTCCTCAAGCGCCTGAATAAAAACTTGAACAAGCAATAAAAAAGCTGAGTAGATGTCCGTTTACACCCGGGTTGAACCCAAGCAATTACAGAATTTTCTAAGCGATTACGCGGTCGGCGAACTGGAAAATTACAAAGGCATTTCCGCCGGCATTACCAATACCAACTACTTCGTGGATACCACGCTGGGCCGCTGGGTGCTGACAATTTTCGAGCGGCTGGAGGCTTCCGAGCTTTCGTTTTTTCTGGACCTCATGGACCATCTCGCTGGCCAGGGTGTGCCGAGCGCGCACCCGGTGGCACGCAGCGATAGCCGTTTTTACGGTGAACTGGGCGGCAAACCCGCAGCGCTTGTATACAGACTGCGCGGCGCCAGCGTGGAGACGCCTACACAGGAACAGTGCGCCAATCTGGGCGGTGTCGTTGCTGAACAACACCGCGCTGCCGCGTCTTTCAGTCAACAGCGTGTCAACGGTCGTGGCCTCGCCTGGGCACAGCGCACGCGCGACGGGCTGGTTGGACGATTAAGTCCCGATGAAGCCGAATTACTCGACGACGAACTGGCGTTTCAGACTGAGCAGGATTTGAGCCCGTTACCGCGCGGCGTGATCCACGCGGATCTGTTCCGCGACAACGTGCTTATCGAAGACAACCACGTCTCCGGTCTCATAGATTTCTACTACGCCTGTTCCAATGTGCTGCTGTTTGATCTGGCGGTAATCTGCAACGACTGGTGCATCCGCGATAATCATCATTTCATGCCCGGTCACTGGCGCAGCGTTAGCCAGGCCTATGCCCGGCGGCGAGAATTCACAGACGAAGAACACAAGGCATGGCCGACCATACTGCGCGCAGCTGCATTGCGTTTCTGCGTATCCCGTCTGCATGACTGGCACTTCCCCCGTGACGGCGAGGATACCCACCAGAAAGACCCCTCGCCATTCATGCGTATTTTGCAATGCCACCGCGAAAAGCCACCTCAACTAACGCCGTAGTGCGCACAACTGTCGTCACCTGCGTGCATGTTATTGATGCGCTGAATAATGCCATAGGCCGAAGCGTGGCCTGGCTGACTGTGGGCATGGTGCTCGGCTATTGCCTGGTCGTTGTGCTGCGTTATGCGTTCGGCATCGGTTCGATTGCCTTGCAGGAGTCGGTGACCTACATGCATGCGCTGGTGTTCATGCTGGCTGCGGCGTACACCCTGCGTGCTGATGGGCATGTGCGCGTCGATATTTTTTATCGCGGCTGGTCGCAGCGGCGCCAGGACGGGGTCAACCTGTTTGGCAGTCTGTTCCTGCTACTGCCGCTTTCTCTGTTTCTGCTGCTTGCCAGCTGGGGATATGTCAGCGATTCCTGGGCCCGCAGTGAGACCTCGGTCGAGGCCGGCGGGCTGGCCTACGTGTACCTGCTTAAAACCGTCATTCTGATCATGGCGGCGCAGTTGATCGGCGCAGCGCTCGCGCGTGCCGGCGAGGCCGGACTGCGGCTAACACAAAGGCAGACACCCTGATGGCCGCCATCGCCGCGCTGATGTTCGCCTGTGTTTGCGCGGTGCTGTTACTGGGCTATCCGGTGGCTTTTACCTTGGGCGGTGTTGCCTTGCTGTTTGGACTGGGTGGCGCCCTGTTCGATGTCTTTTCATTCGGCGAATTACTCGCCATGCCCTCGCGCCTGTTCGGCACTATGACCAACGAAACCCTGATCGCGGTACCGCTGTTCATCTTCATGGGCGTGATGCTGGAACGCTCGCGCATCGCCGAACAATTACTCGACTCTATTGCCGTCCTGTTCGGGCCGATGCGCGGCGGACTGGGCATTACTGTAGTACTGGTCGGCGCGCTGCTGGCCGCGTCTACCGGCATCGTCGGCGCTACGGTCGTAACCATGGGTTTGTTGTCGCTGCCGACCATGCTCAAACGCGGCTACGACCCGCGTGTGGCTACCGGCACCGTCTGCGCCTCGGGTACGCTCGGGCAGGTGATTCCGCCTTCGATTATTCTGGTTTTGCTGGGCGATGTGCTGTCCTCAGCCTACCAGCGCGCACAGAATAATCTGGGGGTATTCAACACCGAAACCGTATCCGTAGGCGATTTGTTTGCCGGTGCGCTATTGCCCGGATTATTGCTGGTCGTACTTTATATTCTGTATTTGCTGTGGCTTGCGTGGCGCGCCCCCGAGCGGGTACCGGCGATTCCCGAACAACAGCGCCGCGAGATGCACAGCGGCGGCATAGGCGTCCTGCTGTTTGCCGGCCTGCTACCGCCTTTGCTGTTAATTCTCTCGGTACTGGGCTCCATCATGCTCGGCGTGGCCACCCCCACCGAAGCCGCTGCGGTCGGCGCATTTGGCGCCAGTTTACTGGCGCTTGTTCGTGGCCAATTAAGCCTGGACACCCTGCGTACAGTGGTCGAAAACACCACCAAAATCACCAGCATGGTGTTCATGATTCTGATTGGTGCATCATTATTCTCGCTGGTATTTTCCGCCTTCGAGGGCGATCTGGCGGTACACGCCCTGCTGGAATCCCTGCCCGGCGGTACCTTCACGGCCATGGCCGTGGTCATGCTGGTGATGTTCCTGCTTGGCTTTATTCTTGATTTTATTGAAATCACTTTCGTCGTAGTGCCCATCGTCGGGCCGGTGCTGCTCACGATGGGGCTGGACCCAGTGTGGCTTGGCGTAATGATGGCGATTAACCTGCAGACTTCGTTCTTAACGCCACCATTTGGATTCGCCCTTTTCTATCTGCGCGGCGTGGCACCACCGGAAATTTCGACCGGCGATATTTACCGGGGCGTGATGCCCTTCATCATCATCCAGTTATTTGCGCTCGGGCTGCTGGCTGCTTTTCCGGGCTTAGCGACGTGGTTGCCTGCGATTATTTATGGCGGTTGATCGCCTGTAAAATGTGTCCTTGCGAATAATGTTCAAGTAACCCAACCCGAAAAAACTCACGCCTACGGCGTTTACTGGAAGCTCATATGCTGCGCTGGCTAACCATTTTGCTGCTTTGCCAATGGCTGGGAGAACTTGCGGTAACGGTGTCCGGACTCGCGGTACCCGGCCCGGTGGTGGGCATGCTGCTCCTGCTAATCGGGCTGCTTATGCTCGGCCAGGAACCGTCTGAACTGGGCGCCGTTGCTGATGGGCTGTTACAGCATTTATCCCTCCTGTTTGTGCCGGCCGGCGTGGGGGTGATGCAGCATCTGGGCATTATCCGCCTGCAATGGGCGCCCCTGCTGGGGGTGGTTATCCTGGGCACAATAATCACCATGCTGGCGACCGGTTGGGTGATGCAATGGCTGCAGACCGACAGCGACGAGCCGGCGCCATGACGCTGGACATACAACAAATCTGGGTATATCTGGCTGCTCGCCCGCTTACCGGATTATTGCTCACACTGCTGGCTTATCAGGGCGGCGTCTGGCTATATCGGGTCAGCGGCCAGCGCGCTATATGCAACCCCGTACTGATCGCCGTGCTGGCCTTGATCGCGATTTTATTTGCGACCGGCACCGATTACGCCAGCTATTTTGAGGGCGCGCAGTTCGTGCATTTTCTTCTGGGGCCGGCCACGGTCGCGCTGGCCGTACCGCTTTACCGGCAACTGCAGCGCGTGCGCCAGTCCCTGCGGGCCCTGACGATTGCATTAATATGTGGCGCGCTTACCGGCATAGTGAGTGCCGTAGTGATTGCCTGGCTATTGCGTGCACCGGGCGTGGTGATTGCCTCACTGGCCCCAAAGTCAGTCACCACCCCGATCGCGATGGGCGTAGCAGAACGCGTTGGCGGCCTGCCTTCGCTTACCGCTGCTGTAGTTATCGTAACCGGAATTTTCGGCGCGGCCGTGGGGCCATCCCTGCTTAGTCGCGCCGGCATAAAATCGCCGCAGGCCCGGGGTTTGGCCATGGGCGTATCCGCCCATGGCATTGGCACCGCCCGCGCTCTGGAAGAAAGCCAGATCGCAGGGGCATTTTCGGGCCTGGCTATCGGCTTGAACGGCTTGGCCACCGCAATTCTACTGCCCTTGCTGTACCAGCTAACGCTGGCCGGCTGGCAGTGGTTTGCTGGCTAGTAAGTAGGCCAATCAACCCAGCAAAGCAAAAGCCATGTACAGAATCAACACGATCTGAATCAGGAAGAAGGTAGCGCGCGCCATAACCTGTACGAATGACGTACCACTGATGTGGATAAGGCTCTGCGCCACACGGGCATACAGCACATAGGCTGCCACAGCATTGGCACTTCAAGCTGGCCCATCAATCCGGCAATGGCCACCACGCCGGCAAATAGTGGGAAGTTTTCCACGCAGTTCATGTGCGCGGACTTGGCGCGCTGCATGAACATGGGATCCGGGCTTTCCTTGCCGCGCTCCCAGCTATCAATGGATTGGCTATGTCACCAAAGAATAGTGATTTTCTATAAGTTATTGATCTGTGACGTCATTCCCGCGAAAGCGGGAATCCAGTGAAAGTGCCGCGAAATATGGATTCCCGCGTTCGCGGGAATGACGATCCATATAGTTCGGTGACATAGCCAATGGATTTCTTGCCCATCAGCGCCAGCGGCACGCGCGGGAAGGCGTAGAACAATGCCAGAACAATCATCCAGATAATGTAAAAGAGTACGGCGCTATAGGCGGCCATCAGTTTCTCCCTGTTTTATTTGCATGGCCTTCGTAGGCCGCTGGCGTTAGATCAATTGCTTACTGCGATCGAGTAACCCGCCAGATAGTATTACCTACATCATCGGCCACCAGCAACGCACCTTGTGCATCCATGGCCACACCTACGGGCCGGCCATTGGCCTCACCGTCCTGATTGACAAAGCCGGTAAGTACGTCAATCGGCGTGCCGTTGGGCTGTCCGTTTTCAAACGGCACGAAGATTACCTTATAGCCGCTGCGTGGCTTGCGATTCCAGGACCCGTGCTGGCCGATGAACATGCCGTTGTGCAGTGTGTCGGGCAAGGCATTGCCTTGGGAATAGAGCAATCCCAGCGAGGCGGTATGCGGGCCGAGTGCGTAATCGGGTTTGATAGCGCGTTCGACAAGTTCCGGCTTTTGCGGCTGCACGCGTTCGTCCACGTGCTGGCCGAAATAACTATAGGGCCAGCCGTAAAAGCCGCCGGGTTTTACCGAGGTCATATAGTCAGGTACCAGATCGCCGCCTATTTCATCGCGTTCGTTCACTACGGTCCAGAGCGCGTCCCCCTCGCTACCATTCTGGGGTACCCAGGCCATGCCGTTGGGGTTGCGCAAGCCACTGGCGAATTCCTCGTGCTTGCCGGTTTTGCGGGCGACTTTCCAGATCCCGGCACGGCCGCGTTCGGCGGTGATGCCGTTTTCCGCGATATTGCTGTTGGAGCCGACGGTAGCGTACAGGGTTTCGCCATCCTGGCTGGCGATGATGTTTTTGGTCCAGTGGTGGTTGATAGGTCCAGCCGGCAAATCCACCAGCTTCGTGCCCGCCGCGTTAATTTGCGTCTGTCCTGATTCGTAGGGGAAATGAACAATTTCGTCGGTATTGGCGACGTACAACTGGCCGTCCACCAGTGCCATGCCAAACGGCGAGTGCAAGCCTTCCAGGAATACATGGCGTTTATCCGCGGCGCCGTCGCCGTCGGTATCGCGCAGCAGGGTGATGCGATTGGCGCTGGGCACAGCGGCACCGGCTTTAGCCATGATCTTGCCCTGTACCCATGCCTTGATGCCGCCACCATCCTTGGGGCGTTTGGGCGCGTTAGTTTCGGCCACTAGCACATCACCGTTGGGCAGCACATGCAGCCAGCGCGGGTGGTCTAGTCCGCGCGCGAAAGCGACGACGTCAGTGCCCGCTACTGTTTCGGGTTTGGCGCCGTCGGGCCAGCGATTGGCGGGCGCGATATTTACAGTTGGTAACAGGGACGATTGCGGGGGCGGCAGTTTCGGGTCCGGACCCGTGCCTGCTGCCACCGATAAGCGCGCCTCGGGGCCACAGCCGCACAGCAGAAAAACTACACCGGCGACCGCCGGGAAAATCCAGTAAGGCATACGCATATCAGTTTCCTCTCAGGCGCAAAGCGATGATTACTATGGCACTTTTTGGTCCATGCCTCACATACAGAGACTAGCGATCGCCCTCTACCCGTGCGCGCTGTTCCCTCTCTTCTTCTTCCTCAACGGTCAGGGCGGCTTCGGGAAGTGCCTCCAGGCGCGCGCGTGGGATAGGTTCATCGCTCTCGTCCGAATAACCGTAGCTGCCTTCTTCGATTTTTTCCAGCGCGCGCACAATGTCGCCGAGGTGACGATTACTCTGCGCCCCCAGCGATTCGCGCCGGGTGCGCCCGGCTTCGCTGGCGCCCTGTTCGCCAGAGTCTTTTACGCCGGTAGCCTGCTGGTCCTGCGGGATGCCGGTATCGCCTCCAGGCGGTGCGCCGCGGCCCTGCAGTTCATCGCGCAGGGCTTCCAGGTGTTTGCGCTGGGTTTCGATGAAGTCTTTGTCCAGGTGTTTGCTCACAGTAGTTTTACTTATTTATCAACGCGGATAAGAATGGATTTCCGGATCATACCCGCTGGGCGGGCATGTCCGGTAATTACGGCTATTGTGACTAGCTTTGCAGGCGTGCATCCATTGTAATTTCGGCGTTGAGCACCTTGGATATGGGGCAACCTTGCTTGGCGTCATTCGCGCATTTCTCGAAATCTTCCTTGCTGGCGCCAGGCACCTTGGCCTGTACATCCAGATGTATCGCCGTAATGGCGAAGCCATCGTCCTTTTCCTCCAGCGTAACGCTGGCCTGGGTGTCGATCGAATCCGGGGTATAGCCGGCCTCGCCCAGAATCATGGACAGCGCCATGGAAAAACAACCGGCGTGCGTGGCACCGAGCAATTCCTCCGGATTGGTGCCCGCGCCGTCTTCAAAGCGGGTATTGAAACCGTAGGGTTGCTTGGACAGGGCCCCGCTTTCAGCGGATATCGTGCCCTTGCCGGATTTAAGGTCGCCTTCCCAGTGGGCGGATGCATTGCGTTTCATAGTGTCTCCTTGTGGTGTGTTAGTGGGTGTTTCGCTTTAAGATATCTACAGTACTTGTGAAGTCGGGCGGATGATCATCTCATTCACACCGACTTCACCGGGCTGCCCGATAGCGAATTCAATCGCACGAGCAATGGCGTCGGGATTGATCGCGTCCTTGTAAAGTTCTGCGGCTTGTTTGGCCGCGTCGTCATCGGAAATGTGATCGGTGAGTTCCGTATCCACCGCACCGGGCGAAATATTGGTCACACGAATTTCGCCGTTGGACTCCATACGCAGACCTTCAGACAGCGCCTTGACGGCAAACTTGGTGGCGCAATAAACCGCGCCGCCAGCCATCACCTTGTGCCCGGCCACGGAAGACATATTGAGCACATGGCCGGATTTCTGCTCGCGCATGGTGGGCAGCACCGCGGCGATGCCGTACATCACGCCCTTCAAATTCACATCGACCATGGTTTCCCATTCGTCGACTTTCAGCTTGTCCAGCGGCGCCAGGGGCATAAGGCCAGCATTATTCAGCAGCACGTCAATGCGGCCATAGGTTTCTTTGGTTTGATTAGCCAAGGCCTCGAATTGAGCGCGATCAGTCACGTCGGTGACTTGATAAGCCGCGATACCACCGTCTTTTTCTATATTGGCTACGAGCTTTTCAAGATGCTCTTCGCGCCGCGCCGCAAGCATGAGCTTGGCCCCGCCTTTGGCGAGACGGCGGGCGGTTGCCTCGCCCAGGCCGCTGCTGGCGCCGGTGATAATAACTACCTTGTCAGTAATCTCGGACATAATTCCTCTCGTCTTGGTTGTAGTAAAGGATGTGGTAACGCACTGCTTGTTTTACAACCCGGAGGAGACCCCAGGGTTGCCTGTGCGAATAACGATTAACCGGCCTTCGCCTGCATGAAGCCCTGCATGAATGGATAGTCGATGTAGCCGCGTTCATCACCGCCGTAGAACGAGTCGCTGTCGGGCTCATTCAACTCGGCGCCTTGGCGCAGGCGTTCCGGCAAATCAGGATTGGCGATAAAATTGCGGCCGTAAGCCACTAAGTCCGCATCACCCGCATCACCCGCATCACCCGCAGCGATTGCGGCCTCGCCCGTGCCGCCTTCGTATTCGCCATTCACCATCAAATTTCCGTTATATACAAACTTGAAGTAACTGGCCGGAATCGGGTCTGCGCCGTGGCGAATATCGGCCTGTATACCAGCAACGCGAAGCAGTACCTGAAACTGCTGGTTTTGTTCGGTGTATTGTCACAACCGATTTACTGGTGGGCGCTGCCGTTTATTGTCGCCGCCGGCTGGTTCGTGGAATACGGCATGGAAGGCGTGGCGGTGATGATTGCGATTGGCTACACCGTGGCTTCCATCCGCGATCGCGACCTGGCGCACCCGCTGACATTGCTCGGCGGACTGGTGATTATCTGGCTAGCCTGCTACATAAATACCGGCGGCTACGGTCTATCGGATATGCTCGGCAACGACTACGCGCCCTGGGTGATCCTGGCGTTCGCGCTCGGATTCATCACCCTGCATCCGCCTATTGAAGAATTTGAAAAGCGATTCCGCTGGCCGGGGTTCCGGTTGTTTTTTTATGCCTATTACCCGGGGCATCTGGCAACGCTCGGGCTTATAGGCTTGCTGATTTTTGGCGTAGCCGGTGCCGGCTGATTAGTAATAACGCTATTTGCGTAACAGCCAGTTGCTAGCGCTGCGGCCCAGGCTTGCCAGCAAAGTCCGCCAGTCTTTCAAGTCCAACTCAACGGGCTTGCGAGCAGCTCTGGAGGCGCTTTGCCCTTTTTCAGCCGCGGCAATGCCCCGCCGGAACATGGCCTTCATCATAATCGTGGCCTGCAGAAATTCCAGATACACATCGTCACCCAATTCGGGCGATTGCATGTAGGCATAGCGCGCGCCATCGGGCATGTTGATGTCACATACCAAGGCCAGGCCCTGGCCTTGCGAGCGCGCGATGTCGGCATGAATATCACGGCTCAAATACGCCGTGTGATGCAGGCCGTAAGTGCCCGACTCAATCATTTTGCGGTACGGGGACGGCGCGGTATTTTTCTGCTGGATAAGTTCGATCTGCATGTCGCCGCGGTAACTCAGGGCGACATCAATGAGCGGCTGGCTGGGTTGGCCGCGGTATTCACAATTCAGGCGCACATTACGGATGATGGTCCACGGCGCGACGCCAAGCTGGCGGGCCCAGACGTCAACTGCGCGATCGATATCCGCTACGACATAGCCCAACTGGCGTATGTCACCAAATCCCTGGACGCCGGTGGATTCATTCACTCGCGCGCGGCGCCACGGAAAAATCGAACACACGGTAGTGGTCCATGATCGGCGCAAATTCTGTTTTGACCGTGGATTTATGCAGGGGATGAACCAGATAATCCTGCAACGCCTGTTGGCTGGCGAAGCGCAGAGTCAGGCCCACGTCGTAGCCGTCCTCCACCACTCCACGTTCGCTGCGAATCACCTCCCCCACACGCAAATCCAGCACGCCGGGTACGTCGCGTAATTTCTGCGAGCCGGCAATGATCTGCGCGCGGTGCTCGGCGTTGCCCGGTTGCTTTAGCCAAACCAGCACAGCGTGCACCACACCCTGTTGAGGCGCAGGCTGGGCAAAAACAGGGCTCGCCGCGAGGAGTAAAACCAGTAGCAGGGATTTCAGTCGGGGCATGTCACGCAGCGGCAGGTTGGCGGTTTCGGGCCGGATCATTGGGTTGCTTGAGAATACAGGCCGTGCCGCCCGGTGTATGCATCAGGGCGACGCATTCATTGCAGGCGGTGCAACCGGATTCACGCGTGCTGCCGGCCTGGAACTGGTTGACCAAATCCGGATCGTGGATTAGTGCGCGACCCATCACTACGCATTCAAAGCCGTCGGCCATCGCCTGCTCCACGCCGTCCATCGACTGCACGCCACCGAGGTAAGCCAGCGGCATTTGCAGCGCCGCTCGCACACGCCGCGAGTGTTCCAGAATATACATCGGTTCGAATGGCTTTTGCGGTTGGCGCAGACGCATGGTCAAACCCGCCATGGCCTTCAAAAACGGATTGGCAATGGAACCCGACATCGCCGCCGGCGGTAACGGACTACCGAAAATCGCCCACGGGGTTTCCACGTTCATACCGGCACTGAGCACCAACAGGTGCGCGCCGGCGTCTTGGAGCACGCGACCCACCGCAATTGTGTCGTCAACGACTGCGCCACCTTTGAACCCTTCCACCGTGCTGAGCTTGCAGATTACCGCCAGATCATTCCCGATAGCGTCCAGCACGCTCCGCAGAACCTCGGCCGGAAAGCGGGCTCTCTCCGTCGCATCACCACCGTATTGATCACGCCGTTTGTTGTATGCCGGAGAGATAAACTGACTTAACAGATAGCCGTGACCCATATGGATTTCCACCGCGTCAAAGCCGGCCTCGCGCGCCAGTTTCGCGGCATCGGCGAACGCATCCGCAGTGGCGTGCATTTCGGTTTCAGACATCGCCTTTTTGAAATACCGGCCCACCATGATGCCTGCCGGGTTGATGCCGCCGGAGGAAGAACGCGGGTAACGCGTATACAATTCCGGCAAAAAATTGAATGCGCCACCGTGGGTAATCTGTGCGCACGCCGCGCCGCCCTGGGCGTGCACCGCATCGGTGAGCACCCGCAAATGGGGCAGCGTCTGTCGGTTCATTTCGATTTGGTCGACGAATGTGCGCCCGTCCGCATTCACTGCGCAGTAGGCCACGGTGGTCATGCCCGCACCACCAGCGGCTATTGCCTGATGGTGATCGACCAGCAATTTGCTTGGCACCCCGTTTGGGGCCATACCTTCGTTGGTGGCGGATTTTATGAAGCGGTTGCGGAGACGCAACGGACCGATCTGGACGGGGTCAAATGCTGTCGGTGGGTTATCCATCAACAGCTTGAGTCGCAGCGGACTGCTACGCGGCATTTACCATGTTATTGCTTTCAGCGTTGGCCAGATCTCTTGCGGCGAGCCAGCCGAACGTCATCGCCGGGCCAAGCGTAGCGCCGGGGCCGGGATAGGTGCGGCCCATGACCGCAGCCGAACAGTTGCCCACTGCATACAAGCCTGCGATTACGCTGCCGTCTTCGCGCACCACGCGAGCCGCTTCATCTGTAAGCAATCCGCCCTTGGTGCCGACTTCGCCCGGCGTTAATCGCACCGCGTAGAAAGGCGCTTTCTGGACAGGCGCGAGACAGGGGTTGGGTTTTACGCCGGGGTCGCCGTAGTAGCGTTGGAATACGTCGTCGCCCTTGCCGAATTGTTCGTCCTTGCCGGTGGCGGCATAGCGATTCATTTCATCTACGGACTGGGCCAGGCCGTCGGCATCGACCCCAATTTTGTTTGCCAGATCGGATAACGATTCTGCTTTCCAGTACACCTCGTTTTCCCACTCGGGCGGCAACTTTTTATCCGGCTGAATACTCGCGGGCATCATCGGGCTCATTGGGTATTTTTTGCGGAAGGTGCCGTCGAAAATCAGCCAGCAGTCGCCGTTCATGCCGTTTTCGCCGCGGTCTTCAAGCATCGCGTAGACGAATTCGGTGTAAGGCAGTGCCTCGTTTACGAATCGTTGGCCGCGTGCGTTCACGGCGATACAGCCAGGCAGTTGGCGCTCCATGAACAGGCCGGCGGCGTGGGTCATGCCGGGCACAACAACGGACGGCGTGCCCCAGGTCAGGTCCATAAAGCCCAGCGCAGCGCCAACCTCAAGTCCGGCCTGGATGCCTTCGCCGTGATTGCAGCCCGGCGCGACGCTCCAGATGGCTTGCGTAGGTTTGGGCAGATATTGTTCGCGCATCTGCTGGTTGGATTCGAAGCCGCCGCAGGCGAGAACCACGCCGCGGGTGCCGGCGACGCGCAGTTTTTTGCCGCCTCGTTCCAGTTGCACGCCTGTAACGTGGCCATTGTTTTCAATCAGTGATTCAAAGCCGGTGTTCAGCCAAAGCGGCAGATTCTTCTGCTGCATAGCGTGGCGCAATTGCCCGATCAGGGCCTGACCTAGCTTGCCACGGCGATCCCGCCAGGTGCGCTTGCGCCAGGCGAAATCGGTGAAGTAACGCCAAATCATTTTGATGGTCATCCAGATCCAGCCGGGGCCGCGCGACATCAGTGTGTGCGCCTCGACCTGGGTCATGCCCATGCGGCCCATGACCAGCGTGCTTTTATAAGGCTCGCGCAGGTTTTCAAACTCGTCGCCGAGTTTGGACAGGTCGAAAACTTCCGGCTCCATGGTGCGATAGCCGGGTTTGCCGCCGGGTTCGTTGGGGAAATAATCGGGATATTTCACTACAGAATTGAAGTGTACGTCGTGGTGCTCGACCATGTCGCGCACCATTTCGCGCGCCGAGTCCACATACACTTCGAGCTTGGAATCCGGCACTTCGCCACGCGTGAGATGTTTCGGATACGTCAGCGCTTCTTCACGCGTATCGTTGCCGCCGACTGATTCGATCTGATCGTTGCACGGCACCCAGATGCCGCCGCCGGACACCGCGGAGGTGCCGCCGTAAACTGAATCTTTTTCAACCACCAGCACGGACAACCCTATCTGCGCGCAGCTTAACGCCGTGGTCATGCCGCCCGCGCCGGAGCCGACGACGACAACGTCGTATTCATGATCCCAGTCGGAATTAATTGCGTCATTCATTTTTGATTAAACACAGGGGCACGGAGAAACAGAGACGAAACAAGAAGACTATTACCACGAAGGACACAAAGAACACGAAGATTAAGAACGCAATATCCAGGAGCTATAAACTGCAACCTTTGTGCTTTTGTGGTTTTTAAATGCTTATCTCCGCGCCTCTGCTGTAACACTGTTTAAATAAATACGTCGGTATTTTCCTTGCCGAATATCACGCTGCCGTAGTTGCGGCCGAACTGGTCCGGGTTGTTCGCAAAGTGCGCGCGCGCGGCGTAAATATCCAGCATGTAACGGTATAGTGGGAAGTCGGTGAAGATGCCGCGGCCGCCGCAGGCGGAGAACAACTGGTAGGCGTGTTTGGCGCTGCGTTCGACTACTTGCGCAGCCTGGAAGCGGAAATGGATGCGCTGCCCGAGGTCGTCCAGCAGTGACTCGCCGGCGCGGATTTTGCCCATAAGCACATCGAAGTTGCGTTCCATCACCAGCTTCATTTCGTCTATCGCAGCGCGGGTTTCGGCCACGGCCATTTGCGCAGGCGGCTGCTCGGCGGTCTTGTTGCCCATGTTGCCGACTTGTACGGAACCGAATTTGATGAATTCATCCAGCGCGCCCTGTAGCGCGCCGATGGCAGCGGAGGACACAGCGCGTACAAAAATCTGGCCAAATGGCAGCTTGTAGAGGTCAGCCGGGAAGGCGTCCTTGCCGGGGTTGTTGCCGGTAAAACCGTCTTCTCCGCGGTGGGTGCGGTACTCGGGTACGAATACGTCTTTAACCACAATGTCTTTACTGCCGGTACCTTTCAGCCCCATGGTGTGCCAGGTATCGACGATTTCGTAATCGGATTTAGGCAGCAGAAAGGTGCGATATTCCGGCGGCGTGCCTTCTGCGCCGAAGATCAGGCCGCCAAGCAACACCCAATCGACATGATCGCAGCCGCTGGAAAAGCCCCAGCGCCCGCTGAACTTGAATCCACCTTCCACCGGGGTGACTTCGCCCTTCGGCATGTAGGTGGAACCGATCAGAACCTGCTGATCATCTTTCCACACATCCTCAGCAGCCTTGGGATCGAACAGGGCAATCTGCCAGTTGTGCACGCCCACCACGCCATACACCCATGCAGTAGACATGCAGCCTTCGGCCAGGGTCATGCAGATTTCGTAGAATACCTGCGGGTCCATCTCGTAGCCGCCGTATTGTTTCGGCTTCAGGACTTCGAACAGGCCCGCGGCCTGCATATCGGCAATAGTTTCGCTGGGCAGGGAGCGGGCCTGGTCGGTTTGCTCGGCGCGCTTTTTCAAGCTCGGGACCAAGTCGCGGGCACTTTGTATAAGCGACTCCGGGGTTACGATATTCTGTACGCTCTCGCTTGGGGCTGACATAGCTGTCTCCATGGTTTTTGTCGGTGTCCGGCGTAATGCGTAGACGCGCGGATTGCGATGAGCCTAACTATTCCACGCGAGCCGGCGCACATGCTTCGTCCAAAATGATTAGCGCATCTAGCCCTCCACCTGGCCCTCTACCTGGCACCGCTACTACACCAAACTGACGAGTTCGTGCGGTCGGGCTTTTCGTATGATCGGGCACTCATCAACCGCATATAGTCGCGGCTGAACATGCATTGTAAGGACGCACGCCCATGAGCCTATTCCCCGAATTCCACGACCGTTACGGCCCCTGGGCGGTGGTTGCCGGCGCTTCCGAAGGCATCGGCCAGGCCTATACGCACATCCTCGCGGAACGCGGAATCAACATCGTGACCCTGGCGCGGCGCATCGAGCCGCTGGAAAAAGACGCCGAGTTGATCCGCCGCCGCCACCGGGTGGAAGTACGCCCTGTTTCTTTGGACTTGGCGGCGCCCGATTTACCGGAACAGTTCGACAAGGCGATCGAGGGACTCGACATCGGTCTGCTCATCTATAACGCCTGCTATTCCAAAATCGGCCCGTTCGTGGAGATGCCGCTGCAGCATTATTTATCCACTGTGGACGTCAACTGTCGCGGCCCGGTGGTACTCAGCCATCGCATCGCACCCAAATTAATTGAACGCGGCAAAGGCGGCATTATTCTGATGACGAGCATGGCGGGTTTTCAAGGCTCCGCACTTGTAAGCACTTACGCCGCGACCAAAGCTTTCGACACCGTGCTCGCCGAAAGCCTGTGGGCAGAGCTCACGCCGCATGGCGTGGATGTGCTGGGCTGCATTGCCGGGGCCACCTCCACTCCGGACTTCAACCGCAAAACTCCGGAAGACAAAAAAGCCGGCGTTTTCCCGATGCGCCCGGAAGCTGTCGCACGCGAAGGCATCGCCGCGCTGGGCAAACGTCCTACTGTAACCGTCGGCCGTATTAACCGGTTCGCCGGCCGCGTAACCGGCCTGATGAGCCGCAAACAACGCACCAAGTTTTTCAGTAAAACCACACGCGACGTGTACGCAGACGTCCCGGAGACCGGACAATGACTGGACAACCACAAACCATCCCCGAAGCCCCAAAATTCTCCGCCAAGGACGTCGGCAAAACCTGCCTGGTCACCGGCGGTGCCGGTTATGTGGGGTCGGCCATCGTACGCAGACTGGTGGAATCCGGCTGCACGGTGCGTAGTTTCGATGTGGTCGATCACGAGCATAAATTCGCGGGTGACGGCAGCGTAGAAACCATCGTCGGTGACCTGCGTAACTACGATTCTGTACGGCAAGCGTTAGAGGGTGTGGATAGCATTTTTCACACCGCCGCGATCATTAAAATTCTGGAAATCGCGCGCCCGGCGACACGCCGTTTCGTTTGGGAGGTGAACTGCGTCGGCACCGACAATGTAGTGCGTGCCGCACAGGACGCCGGCGTAAAAGCCCTGGTTCAGACCAGCAGTTTCAGCGTAGTACTCGACCGCGTGCTTAACGACAAGGACGAAACCACGCCTTACGCCACGCGTACCAAAGACCTCTACACCGTTACCAAAATAGAATCTGAAAAGCGCGTACTCGGGGCCGATACCGAAGGCGCCTTACGTACCTGTGCGCTGCGCCCCGGTGGCGTTTGGGGCACGGATGCGGGGTCGATGATGATCAAGAGCTTTCTGCAGCAATTTGCCGCCGGCAAGTTCACCGTCCTTATCGGCAACGGCAAAGCCACGATGGACAACACGCATGTAGAAAATCTGGTAGATGCGCATCTACTGGCGGCCAAAAATCTGCGCAGCAAAGCCTGCGTGGCGGGCGGTCAGGCTTATTTCATAACCGATGATGAAGCCATCAACGGACTCGAATGGTTCCGCCCACTGGTCGAAGGCTGCGGCAAACGCTGGCCGCGCCTGCGCCTGCCCGCGAAAATGATGATGGCAGTCGGGCGCAGCATGGAAATCATGCATTATTTCGGCGGTCCGGAACCCCTGCTCACGCACCGCGGTGTGCGTAATTTAACTGAAAGCTGCAAATTCAGGATCGACAAAGCCCGTCGTGATCTTGGCTACGAACCACGCTTTAACCGCGACCGGGGCATGCCGATTCTGTTGCCCAAAGCCAGGGAATTTGTCGCATCCCTGCAAGGTCACTCATTAAAAAGAGAAACGGCGTGAAATTCGCCTACCTACTATGGGCACGTGCTGAGATGACGCCCGCTCAGCGACGCGAAACACTGCTTGAACATTGCGCACCGGAAATTTTGAAATCCGGCGTACAGGGTCTGCAAATGAATATCGCGGATGATCTGGCTACCACGCCCTCACCCGCCCCGACGCCGCCGTTTTCTGAACCGTTTATTGCGCAGGTCAACATCTGGGTCGACAACGAATCGGATCGTTCAGGCTGTGAAAACATCCTGCGCGCGGCCAATTTTGAGCTGCACGGCTACCGTGTCGATGAATGGGTATACACCGAATACGGCGAAAACCCGAACGCCCCGCAGCCACGCGACTGGCCGGACGGCACACGCAGCCCCGGCATCCTCGCGGTAAACATCTTGCGCAAACCCAAACGTGTGCCGCGCGACAAATGGATGCGCCGCTGGTTTGGCCATCAATCGCCAATGAGTGAGTGGATGCAACCGCGCATGCGCTACATACGAAACGTAGTGGAAGACACTATCACCCCCGGCGCGGACTGGTGCGACGGTATTGTTGAGGAAGCCTGGCCGTCGACAGAACACGTCACCAATCAGAAGCTGTTTTACGGCGCCAAAAACAACCTGCAGCTCATCAAGCACTTCGGCATCATGATGAAATCTGTGGTCGGCATTCTGAATTTGTGGAATATCACCACGGTGATGACCAGCGAATATATAGTCAAGACGCCGCCGGCTTAAATAAGCTTCGTCATTTCGGGCGTGCTCGCACCACGCGCGATCTGCTCGTCTGACTTCTTCATGCCATTATTTTCCAGTTTAGATTGATACGGTTTTTGGGAGGATATCCCCCCCCCCGTTTTTACCCCCCTTGCGCTGGGCGTGATCTGATAGAATACCAGCATGCTGGGCGTTATATGCTCCCGGCTGCCCCCTACTCCTGTCCGCCGTCGAGAGCCCGAAAAGCTATTGAACAGCCCCCTATTACCGTTACTGAAAACGATTACGACCGTATCGACGCCCTGCTGACAAAGGCCGGCGACAACGTCCCCGGTATTCGTGAACTGCGAGCGGAACTGGGCCGTGCAGACGTCGTGGCAGCGGCACAGATGCCGACCGATGTGGTCACCATGAATTCGACCGTTATCTTCGAAAGTGTTGATAGTGGCAAAAGTCTCGAACTGACACTGGTTTATCCCAAGGATATCGACGGCAGTGGCGGCAAGGTATCGATATTGGCACCGGTGGGTAGCGCCTTACTTGGACTGGCTGTCGGCCAGACAATTGAGTGGCAACTTTCCGGTGGCAGCAGCCTGAAACTTAAGGGCACCTCTAAAAATAGCCTACTGTGAGACAATTACGTCACCGAAGTCGCTAACCCGCCGGAAGGGGATATGGAACTGCAAGCCAGCTTTTTCGATCTTCACAATCGCCATAAAAAGTTAGATGAACGCGATCCTCTGCGTTCGCTCAACCGATTGGTAGATTGGGAGGTATTCCGTGAA
>JBDNIO010000152.1:0-4625 GCA_041688215.1 Salinisphaeraceae bacterium
TCGTGTTTGGACGCCATTGCAGATGGCCGATGGCCGCTTGATTATGGTGGATCGAGGCTGGGTGGCTATTGGCCCGGACCGTGCTCATCCGCCCAAACCCGCGGCGCCGCAGGGTAGGCGGCAAGTGGTGGGTTATTGGCGTCACTGGCCTGAACCGGGTTTGAGGTTTGCGCCGGGCCCCTGCGCAAATGATGATTGGCCGCGAGTGCTGCTGTATCCGGAGCTGCCGGAAGTGGCCTGTAACTACAAGGCGCCGGTGTTGGATGGCCTGCTGTTGCTGGATGAGAACGCCGAAGGCGGCTTCCCGCGCGACTGGCAAGACGTGGGCCTGCCACCGCTGCGTCACTACGGTTACGCCCTGCAATGGTACGCCCTGGCGCTGGCACTTTGCGCCATATTTATCGGCGTGAATACAAACAAGCAACGTTATTAAAGTATGACCCAAAACAATTCAATGTCTGATAAACAGCGCCTGCGCAGCCGCTTGAAGCTGCTGTTCATCGCGTCGATATTTTTCGGCCCCTTGATTGTCGCCTGGGTGCTTTACTACGGCTTTTCCGGAACCGCGACGGACCCTAACGGTAACAACGGCCAGTTGATCAATCCGGCCCGCCCGTTGCCGGAACTATCCCTGATTACCGCGCAGGGCGAGCCGGCCGACGAGCTGGTGTTTGAAGACCAGCGCTGGACGTTCATGTATTTCGCTGACCAGCCCTGCGCCGAGCAATGCAAAAAGCGTTTATACGACACCCGTCAGGTACGCACCTCCCTGCACCGGCGTGCGCCGCGGGTGCAACGTATCTATATCGCCACTGATAAAAACTACCTGCCCGACGCCGATTACGTAAAAGAACAGCACTCGGACCTGGAGTTGTATGTTGCCAGTGGCGATACACTGCACGATTTTTTGAGCATGAGTGTTGCTGACGCTGGCACGAACGGTATGGTTTATGTGCTCGACCCGCTGGGCAATCTGGTGCTGTATTACCGCGCCAAAGACGAGGCCAAGGGCATGCTGGAAGACATGAGGCGCCTACTGAAGCTCTCGCATATTGGATAACCCGCCCATGGATAAATACTACCGCGTCAACCTGATCTGCATTTTCGTGGCCTTCGTAGTCATCACCGTGGGCGCCTTCGTGCGCCTGTCGGACGCGGGGCTGGGTTGTCCGGACTGGCCCGGTTGCTATGGCCATATCGGTGTGCCGCAGGATCACGGCGCGGCGCAGGGGTTTGCGCGCCCGCTGGAACAGCACAAAGCCTGGAAAGAAATGGCCCACCGTTATCTGGCGGGCAGTTTCGGCTTATTGATTCTGGTGATGCTGTTTTTTGCCTGGCGCCAGCGTCGGCGTGTATCGCAGCAAATGGTATTGCCGATTGCATTGCTCGGGCTGGTGATATTCCAGGCGCTGCTGGGCATGTGGACGGTCACCTTGTTACTCAAACCGCTGATAGTAACTGCGCATTTACTTGGCGGCATGTCGCTTCTGGCCTTGCTGGTATGGAGCTTACTGCGCCAGGGTAATCATCTGACGCAATTACCTGCGGGCGCCCAGCGTGGTCTTTTGCGGGGAATGGCCACACTCGGGCTGGTGGTGTTGATCGTGCAGATATTTCTCGGCGTGTGGACATCCAGCAATTATGCCGCGCTGGCTTGCACCGATTTCCCAACCTGTCATGGCCAATGGTGGCCAGAAACCGACTTCAAGGAAGCCTATACCCTGTGGCGGGGCTTGGGGGTGAACTACGAATTTGGCGTGCTCGACAGCGTGCCGCGCGCCACCATACACATGGTGCATCGCCTGGGCGCGCTGATTACCACCGGCGTTATGCTGGTGTTGGCGGCGCTGTTGTTCGCACTGGGCCGGCGGGAGCGGCGCTGGTCGGGTTTGGCCGTAGCATTGCTTGCAGCTTTGGCTTTGCAGGTCACCTTGGGCATTATCGTCGTGGTCGCACATCTGCCGCTGGCAGTGGCCGTAGCCCACAATGGCGGCGCGACCTTGTTATTATGTGCGCTTATGAGTATTAATCACGCCAGCTGGAGGGCCCGTTCAACATGAGCATATCGTCCGCATCGCTTACCCGGCCCAGGCTTACCCGGCGCCTGAACGACTACTACGAGCTGTGCAAGCCGCGCGTGGTGTCACTTATTGTATTCACCGCGATGGTAGGCATGTTCCTGGCCACGCCGGGCATGGTGCCGATGCCCGCGCTGATATTCGGCACGCTCGGGATTGGCTTGATGGCCTCGGCGGCCGCGGCCGTGAATCAATTACTGGACCGCCAGATTGACGCCCGCATGGCGCGCACCTGCGGGCGCCCGCTAGTCACCGGGCATCTGAGTGTGATGGAGTCGAGCGTGTTTGCGCTCGTCCTGGGACTGGCGGGCATGGCTATCTTGTATTTATGGGTGAATCCACTGACCGCGTGGCTGACCCTGTTCACGCTCGTGGGTTACGCGGGGGTCTACACGCTATATCTCAAACGCGCGACGCCGCAGAATATTGTTATCGGTGGGGCTGCGGGTGCCGCGCCCCCCATTCTGGGCTGGGTCGCGGTAACCGGCTCGGTGGACGCGCACGCGCTGCTGCTATTCCTGATTATTTTTATCTGGACCCCGCCACATTTCTGGGCGCTGGCAATTGAGCGCCACCGTGAATACGCGGAAGTGGATATCCCCATGCTGCCTGTAACCCACGGGCTTGCCTACACCCGCACGCAGGTGCTGTTGTACACGATACTGCTGGTGGTGGTTAGCCTGTTGCCGTTCGTGGTGGGCATGAGCGGCGTACTTTATGCTGTCGGCGCCGCTGCCCTGGGTGGCTGGTTTCTGTATTACGCGTGGTTGCTGAAGTTTGCGCCGCGCCCCGGACTGGCGATGAAAACTTTTGGCTATTCAATCGTCTATCTGATGGCAATTTTCACGCTGTTGCTGGTGGATCACTACCTGCCGCCGTTAATTTAAGCGGCGTAACGTCAGCGTTTATCGAATAACGGCCGGTATACCCACCCGGTTGCCGAGGCTGCCTGCACCTTCAGCCAGTCGCCTTCCGGGTCTGCCACTACGGTGACCACTTCCTGCGGCTTGATCTGCCCCACCACGGCAGTGTCCGTACCCTGGCCGGCGCGCATATTTACGGTTGCGGTTGCGATAATCTTGCGTGCCGGGGGTGGTGATGGGTTTTCAGGTTCCGGCGCAGTTGCGGGCAGCTCGGTTTCAGGCGCTTGTTCGGCACGCGGTAAACGGGTTTCAGTGTTATTGCCCTGGGGGACATTTTGTGCGGGGGAAGCCTGCAGGCAGGGTACGTCCGGCTGTGGCTCGGTCGCCGCTTTCATGGCGGTTATGTCCTGGGCACTGTAACCGCGCGCTCCCAGTACCAGGCCTAACGGCTCAAACCACAGGAACCCGAGTGTGGCCAGTACGGCCAGAATAACAGGAGTAATAATACGTGCCGTCATGGGCGAGTCTTCCGGGGTTATTCAGGGTTTAAGCCTGAATACTAAAGGGCATGAGCCTGGGCCACAATATTCTTTTTAACGAGCCACTACTAAAAAGGCCCCGCACAACACAGGGGCCTTTGAACTCGGATTTTTGGACTGATCAGACTAGAGACCGGGCAGGGTTCCACCCTCGAGCAAAGCGGTTACGGTGGCGGGGTCCAGCGTATCCGCGGAAAGCGGCAAGTCGCCTGCGCCCAGTGCGTCAGCACCCGGTAGTTCGGGCGCGGCAAATTCCAGGGTCAGGTCAAAATCGAAGCCGGGAATAGCTTCTGCCTTTGGATCACCCAGCGGTGACAGTGCATCGGCAACCTGCATGCTGGGGCCATCTAGCTGCTGGTACACCGGTACAAGCGCCTCATAGCCCATACGGCTGAAATCATCATAGGCAACAGCCAGCGGCTACCCCGGCGTGTTGGCGGCCAGATCGGTCGCGAAGCCGGTTTGGCCCTGTTCAAGGTTATTGAAAGTGTTGGTGATGTCGCCATCTATGTAGGCTAGCGCCGCACTCTGAAAGTTTGCACTGGCGCCATTCAGCGCGCCGTCCAGGTTATTCAGCAGGGTTATCACATCTTCCGGCCCCTGGGCGTGGGTGACTGGGGAAAAGCTTGCTGCAACAACGGCAGTAATAAGTAGGCTATGTCACCAAATAATGTTGATAGTGCTGACCATAGGCAGATCGCAGCAACTGATGTGGTGTCGCGGCTTTGCCTAACGCATCAAGCATGCGGTGCCAGGCCAGGTAATTTGGAAGGTAACGTGTGGCGACGCCATGGAACCTATGCATCCAGCCTTTTAACCGGCTGTGATAAGCATTGACGTTTTGCACATGAAAGGCTTTACGTACCCGTTGGCCTTTACTGGGGTTGACCGGCTCATGGACCACGCCGCGTTCGGCGCTGTATCGGCGGTAGACGGGTGAACCATCCGTACAGAGCACCGCATCCCGGTCCAGCCGAAATCCAATGGCCTCATCGACCGTGGTGTGATCAAACGTGTCCATCGCTTGGGTTAGGGTATGCCCAGCCCGGTCGCGCAGAACCAGGACACAAACTTGGTCCTCACCGCGTCCCCGTTTAGCTTTATCGCCACCGCGCTTATGCGGTTTGCGTTCAAGCTTACGGGCA
>JBDNIO010000153.1:0-6849 GCA_041688215.1 Salinisphaeraceae bacterium
AACCTGGCGACGACCCGGCACGCTGAAGCTTGGCAGGACTTCAATCAGCACATGCTGGCTCGGAAAACGCCGCATCCCGGTTAGCAGCGCCAGTACCCCAGCTACGTTATCCGGCAACAAATGCTTGCATACTGGCAGATCGATCTTCTCACCATCCCAGTCCTGCCATTGCCATGCATTCTGGTGTTCTCGAATATCGAAGTCCTGGCCGATATAACGCAGTTGGGTGCCATTTTGCGCCGCTGTTTCGCGCACGCTGGCAGGCGGATCCCGGTCGGCGCAAATCGCAACCTGCTGTTTGCGGAGTATGCCGGATTTTTCGCGGCCTATCGCTTCCCTGGTGTCACCCAGCCAATCCGTGTGATCCAGACCGATGCTGGTGATGAGTGCAGCCTGGGCATCTACAATATTAACCGCATCCAGGCGTCCGCCCATACCCACTTCCAGAATTGCGAAATCCACCGCGGCGCGCCGAAATAGCCACAGCGCGGCCAGGGTGCCGAATTCAAAATAAGTGAGGGAGGTATCGGCCCGTGCGGCTTCCACCGCTTCAAACGCGGCACATAAATCAGCATCACTGGCGTCTTCACCATCAATGCGCACGCGCTCGTTGTAACGCACGAGATAAGGCGAGGTATACACGCCAACGCGCGTTTTTTGTTCGCACTCATAGCTCAGCAAGTGCGCTAGCATCAGCGCGCAACTGCCCTTGCCATTGGTACCAGCTACGCTAATGCAATACGCAGGAAAAGGCAGAAGCTGCAGGCGTTCGGCTACCGTTCGGACCCGTTCCAGGCCCAGATCTATCGCTCGCGGATGCAGGCCCTCCTGCCAGGCCAACCACTGTGCGAGTGTTCGCCGCGAGGGTGCGGACGCGGCAGACGTCACGAAGCCGCGGTCTCCACTACGTGGGGTTGTTGGTGAGTCAGAATACTGAGCAGGTTATAGACTTTTTCGCGGATTTCACGCCGGTCGATAATCATGTCCACGGCGCCATGTTCCAACAGGAATTCACTGCGCTGAAAACCTTCGGGCAGAGTTTCCTGCACGGTTTGTTCTATAACCCGCGGGCCGGCAAAGCCGATTAGAGCATTGGGTTCCACCATGATGACATCGCCGAGCATGGCAAAACTCGCCGCCACCCCGCCCATGGTCGGATGCGTAAGAATGGGAATATAGGGAATGCCGCGCTCGGACAAACGCGTGAGCGCCGCGCTGGTTTTCGCCATTTGCATTAACGAATACAAGCCTTCCTGCATGCGTGCGCCGCCGCTGGCAACAAAAACAACCAGCGGGATGCCCTTGCCCGCCGCCACATTGACCGCGCGGACAAAGTTTTCGCCCACGACACTGCCCATGGAACCACCCATAAAGCGGAAATCCATGGCGCAGGCAACCACCGGCATTTTATCCAGTGTGCCCTGCAAGGCGATAAAGGCTTCTTTTTCGCCGGTTTCGCGTTGCGCCTGAGTTAGCCGTTCGCGGTATTTGCGGCTGTCCTTGAACTTGAGCGGATCCTTGGGCTCTATGTCGTTGGATAATTCGCTGCGCCCTTCCTTGTCCAGAAAGTAATCCAGCCGCTCGCGTGCACCCAGGGGCTGGTGCGCGGCACACTTGGGGCAGACCTGCATGCTACGTTCCAGCTCCGCACGGTACAGCACGGCGGCGCAGTCTTTGCATTTGGTCCACAGGCCTTCGGGTACCGCTTTTTTATCCGCAGTTTCCGTACGCATCTGCGACGGCATAATTTTTTCCAGCCAACTCATGCACGTTCCCCTGTTTTCGCCAGTTCACTCTTGGCCTCATCCATGGCCTGTCGCATTTTTGCCACCAGTGCAGGTACAGCCTGCATCAAGCCTGCCTTATCTTCGGCATTATCGGCAACCAGATTAACCAGGGCACTGCCGACGACCACCGCATCGGCAACCTGAGCCACTGCCGCGGCATCCTCCGGCGTGCGGATGCCAAAGCCCACAGCTACGGGCAGTGCAGTGTGTTGCCTAATACCCTGAATACGTGCGGCCAGCGTTTTTGTATCCAGCCTGTCTGAGCCGGTAACGCCTTTCAGGGATACGTAATAAATAAAGCCTTGCGCGCTCGCACAGATATGTGCCATGCGCTCGTTACTGGTGGTGGGTGCCAGCAGAAAAATACAATCCAGGCCCGCGGCGCGCATCTGTGGCAGCGAGTCCGGGGCTTCTTCAATGCCCAGGTCCACCGCTATCAGCCCGTCCACGCCCGCTGAAACCGCAGCGCGGGCGAAAGTCTCCAATCCAATGGATTCAATCGGATTCATATAGCCCATAAATACAACGGGCGTTGCCTCATCCTGCTCGCGGAATTGGGCCACCATAGCCAGCACATCCATCAAGCCCACGCCATGCGCGAGCGCCCGCTCATTAGCGGCCTGAATCACCGGGCCATCGGCCATGGGATCGGAAAAAGGCACACCCAGTTCCAACACATCCGCACCGGCGGTTACCAAGGCATGCATTAACCCTACGGTGGTATCCGGGTGGGGATCCCCCGCGGTTATGAACGGAACCAGCGCGGCGCGTGATTGCGCGCGCAAATCGGCAAAGCGTTTTTCAAGGCGGCTCATAAACTGCGCCCTTCGGCTTCGGCCACCGAGGCGACATCCTTGTCCCCGCGCCCGGAAAGATTGATCAGAATAATTTGATCGGGCTCCATCTGCTGCGCCAGTTTGCCGGCGTAAGCTAGCGCATGCGCGCTTTCCAGTGCCGGTATAATGCCTTCCGTGCGGGTGAGTTCGTGGAAAGCATCCAGTGCTTCGCGGTCGGTGACACTGACATACTTTGCCCGGCCAATATCCTTTAACCAGGCGTGTTCCGGGCCGACACCGGGGTAATCCAGACCGGCGGAAACCGAATGCGTTGCGCCGATCTGTCCGTTTTCATCCTGCATCACATAAGTGCGATTACCATGCAGTACGCCCGATCGGCCCGCAGATAACGACGCAGCATGGCGGCCGGTTTCTATCCCGTCGCCGCCGGCTTCCACACCGTAAAAAGCGACTCCGGGGTCGTCCAGAAACGGATGGAACAGCCCAATCGCATTGGAACCCCCGCCAACACAAGCGACCAATGCATCCGGCAAGCGGTTGTGCCGGGCCAGCATTTGTTCGCGCGCTTCGCGGCCGATTACAGACTGGAAGTCCCGCACCATGGCGGGGTAAGGATGCGGGCCGGCGACTGTGCCGATGATGTAAAAAGTATCGTCTACATTGCCCACCCAGTCACGCATGGCTTCATTAAGCGCATCCTTGAGCGTGCGTGAGCCGGATTCTACCGGCACGACTTCGGCGCCAAGCAGACGCATGCGAAATACATTGGGTTCCTGGCGACGGATATCTTCGCTGCCCATGTAGACCACGCATTTCAGACCCATACGCGCGGCCACCGTGGCCGAGGCTACGCCATGCTGACCGGCGCCGGTTTCGGCGATGATGCGGGTTTTGCCCATACGCGCGGCCAGCAGGCCCTGGCCGATGGTGTTATTGATCTTGTGCGCGCCGGTGTGATTCAGGTCTTCGCGTTTAAGCCAGATTTGCGCACCGCCGAGTTTCTTACTCCAGCGCGCTGCGTGATAAATGGGCGATGGCCGGCCCACGTAATCGCGCATATCGGCGTCCAGCTCTGCCAGAAACTCCGGGTCGGTCTTGAACCGGGCATAGGCTTCGCGCAATGCCTGCAACGGCGCCATTAGGGTTTCCGACACAAAGCTGCCGCCATAGGGGCCAAAATGGCCACGCGAATCGGGCATATTGCGCCAGGCGTTTTCTGATTTCTGGGTCATGTTACTCACAGTCTGCGCGGCGGACCGCGTCGGTAAATGCTTTGATTTTAGCCTTGTCTTTGATGCCGGGCGCGGATTCCACGCCGCTACTCACATCCACAGCATAGGGCCTTACGGTACAAATCGCCTCCCCTACGTTATCCGGATGCAGGCCACCCGCAAGAATCACGGGTGGACCGCCGCTGGGCAAGGCACGACTCCAGTCGAAGGACTCACCACTGCCGCCGGCTTTGCCCGGTGCGTGGCTATCCAGCAGCAAGGCACTCGCGTCGGCGTAATCCCTGAACCATTGCTCCAGTTCCATATCTGCGCCCATGGGCACTGCTTTCAAATAGGGCCGCTTGAAACTCCGGCAGAACTCGGGGGTTTCGTTGCCATGAAACTGAATGAGGTCCGGGCGAACTCTATCTACAATATCGCGCACCGTCGTCGCATCGGCGTCCAGAAACAGGGCCACACTGGCCACAAAGGCCGGCAAGGCTGCCGCCAGTTCCCGCGCCTGTTCAGGCGCAAGCTGGCGCGCACTGGCCGGGTAAAAGACCAGGCCAATAGCATCAGCCCCGGATTGCACCGCGGCGTCGACGCCGGGCAAATCACGAAGGCCGCAAATTTTTATTCGGGTACGCACGGTAAGGCGCTAATTCTAGCACTGTGGCCGGGATGTTACCCATATTACAGGCGCATCGCGTGCCTTAAACCTGGGTTTTTTCGGGCATTAGTAGCGCGGGGTCGGCGCGTGTCGGCAAATTGTATTTTTCAGGATAGGCGGGCCCGAGAAAATACAGCCCATGGGCGGGCGCTGCCGCGCCGGCACGTCGGCGATCTCTACCTGCGAGTAATTCTGCAATCCAGCTCGACGGTTTTTCGCCCCGTCCCACGGCCAGCAGACTGCCAGTAATGTTGCGCACCATGTGCTGCAAAAAAGCATTGGCGCGCACGTCGATTACGACAAAGTCGCCCGTGCGCTGTACTTGCACATGGTGCATCAGGCGCACTGGCGTTTTGGCCTGGCAGCCGGCGGCACGAAATGCGCTGAAATCGTGTTCGCCTTCCAGTGCCTTGCCCGCAGTTGCCATCGCAATCTCATCCAGCGGATACCGGGGGTTGGCGGCGCGACGCGCATACAGGGCCGATCGGGCCGGGTGGTTGAGTATGAGATAACGGTAATCCCGCGTAACCGCGCCAAAGCGGGCATGAAAATCTTCCGGCACCGCCCTGGCCCAGCGCACACTCACATCGTCCGGCAGAAAGCGATTCGCGCCGAACACCCATTCGTGCGCGGTGCGAGGGGCGGCGGTGTCGAAATGCACGACTTGCCCGGTGGCATGCACGCCGGTATCCGTGCGGCCACAGCAGACAACGCGAATGGGGCTATTGGCGATCTGGCTTAAAGCTGTCTCAAGCGTAACCTGAACGCTGCAAACATCATTCTGAGCCTGCCAGCCGTGGTATGCGCTGCCGTCGTATTCGACGCATGCTGCCCAGCGCATGGAACTACTAGGGCCTGTTAACACTAATGAGATCGTCGCGCCGCAGTCCATTTTTTCGCAAGACAAGGCGTCGGTGGCGCAGTGTAGCCAGTCTACACAAGCCGACGACAACGCAGGATTGCGGGAAAATGGACCGCGTCCCTTCGGGTTGCGCCCAAAATACGGCCATGCGGCGTTGCTCGTCGTTCATATGGCTCACCATATTTCTCTCCTCGCGCCTTGCCTGGCCGTATTTTGGGCAGCAACGCGGCGATCGGCATTAGTCTTAACAGACCCTAGCCGCGCTCGGTCTTAGCCGCAGCGCTTCAGCAGGTTCTGCGCATCGCGCTGCTGTTCGACATTGCCCTGGGTCTGCACGTCCTGCAACAGGGATTGCGCCATGTCCATCTCGCCCATATCGATGTAGGCGCGTGCCAGATCCAGCTTGGTGATGATCTCGTCCTCGTCTACTGGCATTTCGTCAGCGCCATCATCAGCATCGCTGATGGGTTCATTGGCCGACGCGAGGTCGTCGGTTTCCGCGGGGTCTTCGACCTCTTCGATCTCGAATTCGGCCACTTCAGGTGATTGTGGTTCGGATGCGCTGGTGTCTTCCGGGATCAAGTCCGGCGCGGGCGGTTCCTGTGTGCCAGCAGACGGCTCTGATTCGACGCCAAACCCCTGCGGCCAGTCCAGGTCACTCAGGTCTGAATCGGTTCCTTTATCCTTATTATGCTGCTCGGCTGACGGGGTCGCATCTGCATCAAATTCTGGGGCATCGAATAGCGCGGCGTCATTGCCCTCAGGCGAGTCGTCGGAGAGCTCCAGCTCACTGATGTCGAAGTTCAGGGGCGCATCAGGCGCGTCCTGTTCTGGCGCTTGTACTGCTTCAGGGCTAGCGTCTGTTGTGGACTCCAGGGTGGACTCATGGCCGGGCTCGGGTTCGTTAACGGTGTCAAAATCGCTCAAGTCAAAATCGTAGGTTTCATTGGATGTGGAGGGTTTGTCTTCCTCTGCGCCGGGTGCCGCATCATCCGGGGTCGAGCTCTCGGTGAAACCGGTATCAGCGGGACCGGTAGCGAAATAGTCTTGCAGCTCATCGTCTGCAGGTGTAAACCCAGGCTGTGGCGAGGTCTTGCTTTGTGAGTCCTCGGCTTCGTCTGTAGCGCCCCAGTCGTTAGTTGTCGGCGGCGCAAAGTCAGTTTCAGTCGCGTCTGCAGGTTCGGAGACGGTCTCTGTTGATGCAGGGAATGCGAATTCGTCTGTAAGGTCGTTCTGTGTTGCGGCTTCGTCAACCGTATCAGGCGCTGGCGGGTCTCCGCCTGGCGTTTCATCAAACAGGCTGGCTTCGGCGGGCGTGTCTGCTTCTACTGACGCAAACCGCGCATCGTCCGGCCTGAAATCGCGGGCCATGGCCGCGATCGCTGGCCATTCCGGCTGGTCGGACGTGATATTGGGGAGATACTTGTTGAGTCTTTCGAAAAATGTCGCTTCATCGTCCGCGGCGTGGTGCACTTCCAGCACCTTGCGCTGCAGCGCCACATGGCGGGGGTTGGCGTCCAGG
>JBDNIO010000020.1:0-1945 GCA_041688215.1 Salinisphaeraceae bacterium
CGAGCGGGTGCTGGTTACCGTGCTGACCAAGCGCATGGCCGAGGACCTCAGTGAATACCTGCACGAAAACGGCGTGCGGGTACGTTACCTGCACTCAGACATCGATACCGTTGAGCGCAGTGAGATTATACGTGACCTGCGGCTAGGTGTATTCGATGTATTGGTTGGCATTAACTTGCTGCGCGAAGGACTTGATATTCCTGAAGTATCCCTGGTTGCCATTCTCGATGCGGATAAAGAAGGTTTCCTCCGTTCTGAACGTTCACTTATCCAGACGATGGGCCGCGCCGCGCGACATATCCGCGGCAAGGCTATTCTCTACGCCGATAAAATAACCGGCTCCATGCAGCGCGCAATGGACGAAACCGAACGGCGGAGGAATAAGCAAATCGAATATAACAAGGTCCACGGCATCACACCGAAATCTATTCAAAAATCCGTGGCCGATGTAATGCGTTTCGGCTACGAAGACTATGCCAAAGACGGGGGCATAAAAGTGGTAGAGGAGACCGCAGAATATGCCCGCATGGCACCCGCAAAACTCGCCAGGGAATTGCAGAAACTTGAGAAGAAAATGTTTGCTGCCGCGCAAAACCTGGAGTTTGAAGAAGCCGCCCGGTTACGCGACCAGATCCACAAAATTCGGGAGCGTGCCCTGGACTTGCCGGCAAAAACGGGTTGATGCGTAATTACAAGCTTGGACGCAGCCGCTGCTTCGCGTAGGCTTCAATCTCTGCCATCTCCGGGGGCAAGAATGAAAAGAATAGTACTTGTGGGTTTTCTGGGGCTTGTGTTCATGTCGCAGGGGTTTGCCGCGGAACGCAGTTTTCCCAGTATCGGCGTCGGTATTACAGGCGGTACCCTGGGCGTTGGCTTGACAGTTACAGTGCCGGTCTTGTCTGTGCTCAACGCCCGGTTCGTGGGCTCCGGCCTGGGTTTCGATATCGACGTGGATATTGACGATAGCGACGGTATAGATAACAACGAGCTTGCATTCGAGGGTGACATTACCCTGGGCGCAAGCGGCGCTGTGCTCGATTATCATCCGTTTCGCAACGGATTTCGTGCCAGCGCTGGCCTGCTATATACATTCAATAACTTTGACGGCACCGCAGTTTGCGACCAAATCGTTTGTGAATTTGGCGGGCAACCCGCGGTGGTCGGGCAGGGCGACCGTCTGCGCGGCGAAGTAGACTATAGCGGCGTTGCACCCTATATAGGCATGGGTTGGGGCGATGCGATAGACAAAGCCGGCCGCTGGAGTTTTTCCGCTGACCTGGGCGCAATGTTTACCGGCAGCCCGAACGTATCCGTGCGCTGCACGCAAGTAAGTACCGGCGGCGCCGCACTGGGCCTTTGCGACCGGCAGGCAGAACAGGAAGAAGATGCACTCGAAGATGAAGTCGGTGATTTCGACGTTTATCCGGTAGTTTCCATTGGCTTCGCTTATCGTTTCTGAAGTGTTTCAGTAGTCGTTCAGCTTGCCCCGAAACGCGGCATGGATTAACCTTCGCGCCCGATTCGGGCAGGTTGCTGCAACAACCTGGTTGAAAGCGCAGGCGCGTAGCTCAGTTGGTTAGAGCACCACCTTGACATGGTGGGGGTCGTTGGTTCGAGTCCAATCGCGCCTACCACTAATAAGTTATTGATTTTAAATAAAATAATTGACTTATACATAGGTTTTACACAGATTTATGCACAGGCGATTAGTCTAAGATTGTCCTAGTAGTAAGTGCAAAAATGTTGGGTACATCTATTGCGCAACACGTGGTTGACTGAGTAAAAATACCCTCTGTTCCTGATGTAAATTGCGCGATACACAATTACTTAGGACAAAAAATCGCCGAGAATACCGGCGTAACTGCCAGCGTAGATTGATGCTTAGCGCGTAACAACTCATAATTAGAGCCCACTAAAAAACATAAAACATTATAACATTCAATGA
>JBDNIO010000154.1:0-4653 GCA_041688215.1 Salinisphaeraceae bacterium
AATACGCCTGCGTATGTTCGCGGGTCTGCAAACAAGGAAACTCATGGACGAAATAAAGCGTGCCGACTTCCGACATTTCTTCGCATTATCAGTACGTTGGGGAGATCTTGATGTGCTTGGACACGTTAACAACACGGTGTTTTACCGCTACTCCGAAGAGGGGCGCATCAATTACTTTCAAAGCGTCGGTGTAAACGAACCCGCGGCCATGGCTAGTGGCCCTATCCTGGCCGATTTACGCTGCCGTTTTGTGCAACAGTTGCGCTATCCCGCAGACATAGAAATCGCGACCCGAACCCAGAAGCTAGGCAACAGCAGTATCCGCATCCAGCAGGCCCTGTTTCACAAGGACGATGATGCGCTTGTTGCAGGCTTTGATGCCGTGATTGTCTGGTTCGACTACGAACGCCAGGCACCTGCGCCGACGCCAGAGGCAATTCGTGCCGCAGTCCGCCGCCTGGAAGGGGTTGCGCCGGACGAATAATCTCAAGCATTGCCAAGCTGCAAAACGCTGCGCTAATGTGTCGCTATTAGCCAACGGTGCAGAATGTCATGCGCGAGAAATCCTATTCCGATGTGGTTGGCGGTGGCTCCAGCAAAATTCTTTATACCCTGAGCACCCTAAAACGAATTGGCTTGCTGGATTCGGCCAAAGCCCTCGGAGACCGTCGTGCTAACCCACCTGGCTGAAAAAGTGCTACCCGACTCGGGCCTGGATTTCGCCGCGTTCAGACAGCATCGCAATATCCGCGCCGCCATTGCCGCTACCGTGCCCGGTATGGCGCAACTGGCGGACATTGACGACAGCAAGAGGGAATTTCACATCGCCGGCCGGCTGAAACATCAGCCCACGTTCAAGACGCCGGATGGTCGAGCAAACTTCGTTACCCATGCCTTTACCCAGGATGCCGCGGATAAAGCCTTCCCGTACAAGCTGATGACGGTACGCAGCGAGGGCCAGTTCAACACCATTATCTACGAGGAGAAAGACTCCTATCGCAGCACCGATGACCGCTGGTCAATCATGCTCGGCGCGGCGGATATACAACGCCTGGGCATAGAATCAGAGTCGCGCGTTACGCTGCGTTCCAGACATGGTGGAATGGTCCACCTGAAGGTATTCGCCTTTGATTTGCCCCAGGGCAACGTGATGGCTTACTTTCCGGAGGCCAATGTGCTGGTCGGGCGCGAGCGCGATCCGCGCAGCCAGACGCCAGCCTTCAAAAGCATCGATATTGATCTGCAAGTGGAGCGCGCCGCGAGTTAGTCCGGCGGCGATGCCGGAATCCATTCCGCCGGCGCGGGCAAGCCTTCTTCGGGGATATCGAAAATTTCAAATACCGTGCCGGCGGCGTCTTCCGTGCCAAAATAGGCATAGGGCACGTTGCCGTTGAAAATACCGGACTGGATATTTTCAAATCCACGTAATTCGAATTCACGGATGCGCTCGTCCATGCTTAGCTCGCCGCAGGCCACGGCCACATGCTGAATGCCTTCGCCGTGTTTTTCCAGAAATTCCGTGTAGATGGACGACCCTTCAAGCGGCTGGATGATTTCCCAGAGCATGCTGCCCGTCCAGGCCAGGCATAGCTTCATGGAATATTGTGCGGGTTGTCCGCGAAATGTGGTTTCGGTGATGTTGGGCGGCGCAAAATCGTAGACTGCCCAGGGGCCGATACCAAGCTTCAGATAGCCATCGACGGTACGGCGAAAATCCCGCGTAACCACGCATATCTGGATTGTTTCGGTAATAAAGCTGTTGTCCAACGTCTTGTCGTCGCGGACTTCGGGTGCCTGTGTGGCCATGGTTGCTTCCTGCGGATTTCCGGCTGGGTGAAGACTCATGTTATTTTGTAACTTACAGGGATTGCAATTTTGGTAACGCAAGGAAAAATCGATGGCCACAAATCTGGAAGACCGTTTGACGGACCAGGTGGAGCAGGAAATAGCCAACACGCGCATCGCGCAGGATTGGCTGAATACGTTCGGCACGGCAATGCAAAACCAGGACGCCGATGCCGCCGCCGGATGTTTTCTGGAACAAGGCTGGTTGCGTGATTTACTGGCGCTGAGTTGGGACCTGCGTACATTTCACGGGATCCAAACTATCGCGAAGGGATTAGGCGAGTTTCTGCCTCGTGCCAAACCGCGCGATTTCCGTCTGCAGCGCGACAAAACATCGGAACGCGTACAAGCCGACCCCGAGACCGAATGGCTGCAGGCCTTTTATGAATTCGAAACGGAAACCGGCCATTGCTGCGGCTTTTTCCGTCTGATGCCGGACGGCGAGGGCGGTTGGAAGGCGTGGACACTGGTCACTGCGCTGGAGGATTTAAAAAGCTTTGAAGCGCCGCTGGGCGCAAACCGGCCGCGCGGCGTAATCCACGGCGCGCAGCGCGACCGCGAAAACTGGCTGGATCGCCGTCGCAAGGATCGCGAATACACCGAACGTGATCCGCAAGTATTGGTCATCGGCGCCGGGCAGGCGGGACTAACTATCGGTGCACGGCTTGGGCAGTTGGGTGTGGGTACGCTACTGATCGACAGGAACGAAAGAGTCGGCGACAACTGGCGCAAGCGCTACCACAGTTTGGTGCTGCACGATCCGGTCTGGTACGACCACATGCCCTATCTGCCGTTTCCCCAGCATTGGCCGGTGTTTACGCCCAAGGACAAACTGGCGGATTGGTTCGAGCACTACGTGTCCGCGCTGGAACTGAATGTGTGGACGCAAACCGAGCTGCTTGATGCGCAGTATGACGGCACCCGCTGGACGGTCCGTTTGCGGCGTGGTGATGGTTCGGAAAAGACGGTTAAACCCAATCACATCGTGATGGCTACGGGCCTAAGCGGTCTGCCGCAGATTCCGGATATACCCGGCATGGCCGATTTCCAGGGCACACTGGTGCATTCCAGCGAACACGCGGGCGGCGCGGCTTGGGCGGGCAAAAACGCGGTGGTTATCGGTACCGGCAACAGCGGTCACGATATTGCCCATGAATTCCGCGAATACGACGCTAACACAACCATGGTGCAACGCTCGCCAACCTATATTATGTCCTCCAAACATGGTGTTACTGCACTGTTTTCAGGCTTCTATGAACAGGACGGCCCGCCCACCGAAGACGCGGATTTGATGTTTGCGTCGATTCCGTATCCGCTGGTGGCGCAACTGCATCAGGGCACCACGCGCGCAGTGGCTGAGCTGGATGCGCCGTTGCTGGAAGGCCTGGAAAACGCCGGCTTTCAACTCGGATACGGGGAGGATGGCAGCGGTCTATTCATGCTTTATCTGCGGCGTGGCGGTGGTTACTACATCGACGTAGGCTGCTCGCAATTGATAGCCGATGGCAAGATCGCGATCAAACAGGGCGATGGAATCCGCCGCATTACCGCGGATAGTATCGAGTTCAATGACGGCAGTTCTCTGCGGGCAGACGTTATCGTGCTCGCCACCGGCTATACCAACATGCGTGAAAAGGCGCGTGCGCTGCTAGGCGACCAGATTGCCGATCAGGTGAAACCGATCTGGGGCCTGGACGACGAAGGCGAACTGCGTACCATCTGGCGCGAATCCGGCCATCCCGGGTTGTGGTTCATGGGCGGTAACCTCCACCAGTGCCGGCATTATTCCAGGTTTTTGGCGTTACAAATCAAGGCCCGAGAAGAGGGTATATCAACGTCGCGGGATTAGCTTGAACTGCGTCTGATCAAGCCGCCGGAATCATCAATAACTGCGCTTACGGCATCCCCAAGCCTGATTTCTCCCGCCTGCACCACCCGCGCGGTGATGCCGCCATGCGCGAGCAGGATTCACAGGGACCGGTATGTTCCAGAATGGCCGTGCCGATGTTGAACCGCCGGCCTTTGAGTGCCAGCAGATTTATTCCGCTTACCGCGATATTGCGGCGTAGGGTTTCTGGTGCTATTTGCTGGCAGCCCACGAGCTGCGCGACCACGGCCAGATGCTCCCACTGAATCAGGGTGATTTGCCGTTTAGTGCCGGGGCGTCCAGCAAAGCGGTCGCCTTCCAATGCGCCTTCAATTGAAATATTCGCCCTCGTTACCACTTCGATGATTTCACGGCGCGCGGGACGCAACCCGATCCATTCTATCTGGCCACGCTGGGGCAGGCTGTTGAGCAGTTCTTTAAGCATGGTGTGTGTGCTGTGAGGGTGGGTTTTGCAATACCCGATGATGGCACCCGGTCTTTTTCGGTAATGCCCCAACAGGTCGCGGCTGGCCGCATTCATCGGTTACGGATGCAATTGTGCCAGATAGATTTTTTGCCAACAGCATGGGACCGGTAACCGCCACATGATTTACTTCCGTCCGGACGAAAAGCAACAGACCGGTCAGGTATTGCACCTGCTGGCCCATGGCGAAGCCCTGGCACGTGACTGCGCCAGAAAGCAGGCCAGACTGGCGCCAACCGCGGCGATGCGGCGTTTTCTTAAAGCGCAGGCCCGGCAGGAATCCGTGCATGCGCATTTGTTCAATCCCTGCGGGTCTAATTCTCCGCCGCTTGCGGCGTAAGCTTTATGGATGAGCGAATACTTCCACAAGAGCTACAACGTCACGGTTCTGATGTACCACTTGGTTTTTCCGGCGAAATACCGGCGAGTGGTATTCGACGAACGTGTTGACGAGGAG
>JBDNIO010000155.1:0-11907 GCA_041688215.1 Salinisphaeraceae bacterium
CTCGGCGACCCCGAGGTGCCCATCGATACCAATCATCTCGAGCGCGGGCTACGCCCGATCCCCATGGGGCGTAAAAACTGGCTGTTCTGCTGGACGGAAGTCGGTGCGGTACACCTGGGCATCATCCAGAGCTTGATCAGCACCTGCCGACTACAGGGTGTCGATGCCTATACCTATCTGGTGGATGTGCTCCAACGCGTGGGCATCCATCCCGCCAAGCGTGTCACCGAACTCACGCCACGTCTGTGGAAAACCCACTTCGCCGATAATCCGCTGCGCTCAGATATCGATTTAATCGGCAATAACGTCGGGGTTTGAACGGTTACGTTGTGCTGTTGCTTTGCGCAGGCACGAAGAAAACCCAACCCAAGGACATCAAGTTGGCCAAGGCCATGGCCAAGGAACTGGAGTAATCGATATGAGCAAACTCAAAACACGAAAATGGGATTTTGTTGAGCATCTCAATACCGAAGAGGACATGCTTCTCTATCTGGAAGCCTGCGCCGAAGACGGTGACCCGGGTCTTATCGTCGCGGCCCTGGGTGATATTGCACGAGCGCGAAACATAAGCCAGCTATCGGCAGCAACCGGAATCAGTCGCCAGGGGATTTATAAAGCGTTTTCCGAGGGCGGAAACCCGCGATTCGATACGGTAGTTAAGGCCGCCAGCGCGCTAGGGCTGCGCGTTCAATTCACACCAGTGGATCAGCACGACGCCGCCTAGTCCGAACAATCCGCCGAGTCTCGAATCCACTTGGTTATTGGTAGCCCACGACTGCCATTTAATAGTGAATATAACACTATGTATTTTATATAATTAGTATCGTTTTAATTTTCGACATGCCCCCATAGTTGCCCCTATCCATCTGCAGTTGAAATGTTTTATATCTGTGCGTTGTAGCAAATAATTTTACGGGACTATTGTGTGGTCGGCAGTTAAATTCTGGCGTGTCGAAAGGGATGAAGAGCCAGCTTTGCGCGAACGGGGAGGTCGCGGCCTTTCGTGATTCAGTCCAATACTGGCTTATACACACCCGACACATCAGCACTTGGTGCGCCTAGTCGATGGACTCGCCGCCAGCTTCCAAGAGCACTCGGAGCGAGAAGCCGCTGCTGCCCCGTAATTTTAAGTAGTTGAACCGTACGGGAAGTGATTCCGTAGCACACGGGGATATTTTCTAACCGAAACATTATAGTAGTTTTCGCACTCGCACGAATCCCCGCCGTACGTGTATGGCATGGAGACTGCCGCTTCAAACATAAGCGCGGCCGCTGAAAATTCTGGAGAAGAAGCCATGAGCAATAGAGGTCCTTTAGGCCTGCCGCTAATGATAGGTATGATCGCTGTATTCATGACCTGCGCCGCCGTTGCTTTGTGGCACCACGACGTGGTGGATGCTGTTATTTACGCGTTGATCTTAGGTGTTATAGCGTGGGCAGTGATAGCGGTGTTATTGCAAGAAAAAAAACAAAGAGACCGACACGAATAGTTATTCGAGCTTGGTACTGCGGTCAATTGCAAGCAGCTCAATGAGGGATAAGGTTGCATACACGATACTTTGCGCACCCAGGTATTTTTAGTATGCCCCCCCTAAAAAAGACTTAGGTGGGGGGCGTACGGTATTGGCCGCGCACAATTCTAGCCCCCATTCGGCGTTGCAAGCGCAGTTGTCATAGCCGTAGCGGTTCGACGGGACAAGGCAGGACCGGAAATCGGAGTGGAAAAACCAGCCAGAACCTTGTATTGCAATGAGTGTAACCGGGGCGGGCTTCCGCAGTGGTCCTATCGGTCCCATGTAAATTTGGGTGCCCGTCATTACCTGCGGAAGTCAGTGTGCAACGTACTCGCTATTCACTCCACTACAGCGGTCTTTCCGAGCGATGACTTTGTAGTCGATGGGGCCAACGGGACCAGCCTTGCGCCCCAATGGTTTCGGATAGGACCGGCGATAGGACCTAAGCGGAACCGCGTAGGGGCCAGTGCCTTCGCCACGGCTTGATCGACAGCACTTGCCACGACCACGCTGGATTGTCGTCGGCGCAGATTGTCTTGCATACTCGGCGGAAAATGATGCAGTTTAAAGCGCCAGCGTGAATTGCCGATAGCCTAAGTAAGGATGCGAGGTGGTGAATAAAATAATCGTTCAAACCCACGTTGGACATTTAACAGGGAAATTATGATGCAGGGTTCGGCACAAGGTCTAGCTTTTATTGGGTTCGCGGTGCTTGGTTTATTCCAGTTCGCTGCGGTTATGGCTGGCCTGCAGGCTTGGACCAGCTTGCCTTGGGTAATAGCCGTTCTTCTGGCTTTATTCATCGCTTATATTCCCCTCGTGGGCACCATTGTGGGTATGTATGGTGCGGTCGCCGCGTGGCACTGGTCGTGGATACTGTCGGCAGGACTTTTCTTCGGCCCGCTTGCGGTCTTTGTAATGCTGGCGTTCGGAGCGGGGATATTGGGCAAATCCTCAAATCGCTGAAGATAACGGAGATAGTAATGAAACAATTGCTTCTTGCATTAGTATTGCTGGCGTTTTGCTTGCCTGGTTTGGCCGCGGATGTGAATTCGGCGACAGCCGCGTATAAAGCGCATAACTACACGAACGCGTTGTCTATTTTTCGGTCGTTGGCAGAACAAGGCTCTAGCACAGCTCAGTACAACGTCGGCCTCATGTATACCAAAGGGCAAGGCGTGGCGAGGGATTACGCAGAAGCCCTCCACTGGTTTCGCAAAGCGGCCGAGCAAGGTGATGAACTCGCGGAATACAGTCTTGGCACCATCTATATCAACGGCCTAGGCGTAGCGAAGGATTACGCAAAAGCTATCCACTGGTTTCGTAAAGCGGCTGATCAGGGCAATACACTCTCAGAATACAACATCGGTGTTATGTACGACCAGGGCATGGGGGTGACGAGGGATTACGCCGAGGCAGCACGCTGGTATGGCTGGGCCGCCGGTAAGGGATTAGCGGCCGCGCAATTCAATCTCGGCCTTATGTATGCCAACGGCCAGGGCGTGAGAGAGAGTCACTCAGAGGCCTTGCGTTGGGTCCGCAAGGCAGCCGCACAGGGCTATGCGCCGGCGCAGAAAGCTATACCAAGGTAGCAAGCGGCGCGATCTGCAACAGGCGAGAACCAATATCCAGCCCGGAACGATTCAAAACTGAACTGTCACGTTTCGCGCTCATTTTGCGACCGTAGATAGTTGCCGAGTAATCAAAAACTTATACTGCGGAAGATAGTTCACGCCAACCCGACACCTGAATAAACGTACTTGCGACTGTCGCCGTCGCGTAGTCGTCGGCGCTGCACTTGGGGCACTGCCGCGTTTAGCTTGCGCCCAAACTCGCGCCGATTGCCAGGGTAGTCGCGCCCCTCCTCCGTACACCATTGGTTCCACGTTTCGTACAGCGCGTCGGTGTCCACTTGGTTGCCTACGCCTAGCCTACAACGGTCATTGATGAAGGCTCGGACCGGCGAGCCGAAATCGGCTAGTTCGTCGACGGCGGCGGTCGAGCTTTCGGTGGTGGCGAACCGCCCGCGTTTGTTCAGGCGCCGCCAGCCTTCGATACTCCAGTTCAGAATTCCGGTCAATTCGGCTCCGAGCTTGCGGTCCAAGTCGTGATCTTCCTTACCGTAAAAGCTACGCGTGAGCTGTAGCACTATGAAGCGGCTGGCCAGCGCGCCGCTGTTGTCGTTGAGTCGGGGCAATTCGTTGGCTAACATCACGAAGCGTACGGATAGTCGCCCCGTCCACATTTTTTGGTTTTTCCTGTTGATGGTAACGGTATCTTCGCCGCTTATTCGTTTGAGGTTTTCGCCTACGCTTGATGTTTCCACACGCGGGCCGAGCTGGGCATCCGAAACCAGGGCCACTTGCTTGCCGATTAGCGGTTGTAGGCCAAAGTCGCCCGCTAGGCTGGCCAGCGTGGGCGCCGCGAGGTTGCTTGCGCCGACAAGCTGCTCAATCAGCCGCCCGATGGTGCCCTTACCTGCACGCTTGGGGCCGACGATGAGGAATATTTTTTGCTGCGAGGTGTCTTGTGTGAGCAAGTAGCCCATAACCTCTTGTAGCAGGCCGATCTGCTCGGGATCGTCGGGCCAAAGCTGGTGTAGAAACGCCAACCACTGCCGAGGCTCCGGTGTATTGGGATCGAAGTCGAACGCTAGCGCATTGTGAGTGAAATATCGGGGCGTGGCCGGGATTAAGTCTCCAGTCGGGAGGTGCAGCAGGCCGTTCCGGCAGGCGATCAATTCCCTAGGCGGCGCTCTTTCCTTCCATCTAGCCATCCGGGCGTGCCGATCTGGCTAATGGGAACGTGACAACGGTTAATCAATGATTCCATAATTTGTTTCACTTGTATTGGAGTCGGGCGGAAAGGTACGGGGCCATCACCGCTCGGCTTATGTGACATTTCGAGAAACTCATTAACTTGCTGACTCAACGTTTCGTGCTCGATGGTGCGATATGCGGCGCCATCGTATGTGAACCAGTCTTGCTGATAACGGCGCAATAGACGGTCAGGGCCACTTGTGTGGCGCGCTTGCAAGAATCTGTCTGCACTACCTAGCGGGTCTTTTGGGCTCAGGAGCAGCTTGTCATTCTCGCGGTAGTCGGGGCGGTAGGCGCTGTCCACGCACTGTGAGGCTTCTTCGAAGTCTATTGGCGGCGCGCATTGGCTTGCAGCTTGCTGCACTCGCTCCCGCGCTTGGTCCTGGTCAACGCCTTGTGTACGTAACCGGCAGGCCATTTTGAACAGACCGTCGTTACGTTCGCCCTCGCGTAGCTGCGGGACTATATCGCTCGTACGTTGGCGTCCGTTGGTTGCTCGGCAAGCGCAGGGGCCAGCCGGTCCACTGCATATGGCTCGCGCTTGGATGCGTGAATCAGCTCTACCGCATGTGGTTTGCCTTTGCGGTGCTGATAGCCGGGCAGGCGCAAGACTCGCGGGAGGTCTTTTACCTTGGTATCGCCGCCGAAACGTGTCGCCAATGCTTGCTGCAGCCCTGAGAAGCTCGCCAGCGGGCAGTCTGATACCAACCAATAGACGTGAAACTTGCGGGGGCTGGATTGTGTGACGATATGTGGCGGGGCATCGGCTGCTTTGGTGGCTTGGAGCAATTGCTTTAATGCTTCGGGGCCACCTTCATCCAAGTCCACAAACAGCGCGCGCACACGCTGCACGTTTGTCTCCTTGCGGCGCTATCAGTGGGAAGAGTGGGCCTTACCCGTCATCCCGGCTTCGAACAAGGTAGTGGTAAACCAACGCCGCTGCGATGCACACCGCAGGCGGGAAAACAACGATTTTCATTATTTGCCACAAATCATCATCCGACAGATACCCGTAAGGTTCAAAAACCATGACATACATGCAGACCGTCAGCGCCCAAAATCCTGTAGCTGCGATGCCCAGGCGCTTGGGAAACGACAGTTCTTTGAAATATGCCACCCAACGTACGCAAGAGTCACGAACCCGCTTAGCATCCTGGCTTATGGAGCCGGCTTCATTATTGGGAGCCTCTCGAATAACGATGCAAAGTAATAGCGTACCCAAAACCGCCCCCCCGACCGATTGGACCATCCATTCGCTAGCGTCTGTACGGGTTGCTCCCGCAATGAGAATCTCAAGGACAAACTGTGTGATAGCCGCTCCAACCATAGCTACCGTAGCTATTTTGGCAAACCGTGGTCGATCTTTGGATTGATAAAGTTTTGGAATCACATACATCAAAATAACGACAAGTATCGTCAACAACGTCCCCGGTGCAACAATAAAGGGCACACTGCCCCCCGCAAACGCCGCTACGGGGTGCGACTCATACTCGGCCTGATAGGCGTTCTCGTCGTGCATAAACACTTGGCGACCAATCTCACTCTCGGAGACACCCGGGCGAAACTTGATGTCGCGGTCGCCTACCAGCTCTTTGAAACGGTTGAAGCTGGTCGTGTTAGGAACTCCGCTGCCATCCTCTAGCAGGGCTGCCCACTCTGTACCCGCACGGCTTAGACCTACGCCAAAAAACCCGCCCATCGTGGCGAAAAAGCCCCGTGGAATGGGCCCATAGCCCCCTAGAGTCAACGGGTCAATAGGCTTGCCGCCGAACGTGCGCGGCGGGGGTACGGGGTACTCGTCTACGACGGGAACTGCGTGCCCCGGCCGGTCAGCCGGATGATACAGCGTCTCAGTCCCACCCGGCTCTCCAGCAAGAGAAGACGTTGCAACGACTGCGCTCAAAACGATAAGAAAGCGCTTCAGTAACCGCATACCATCTCCTTTTGGCTGGCGCATAACAGGCTGTCGGCAGCCCCGCGCATTGGCGCACCCTCGCGTCTTGAAAAACCGCCCGCCACGGGAGGGGCGGTGGGGGTTAAAAACACCCCCGGCCTCCCATAGTCAGGGTCACCCCCTCGCAATTCTAGCCGAAAAATGCGGTTGCAAGTTTACTCTAACACGAGGCTTAAGTTATGGATCGCAAACGGCTTGCAAGTACACTTTGTACGGATGTCTGGGCAGCGTCCGGGCAGCGAAAACCCTGAGTCCATTGGTGTGTAAGACCGCGTCCGGGCAGACCGGGCAAATTCCCCTTTGTGTCCCCTACACGTATTACTACCATTACCTTCAATCCCCTGTGGGAACCCTTATAAGAATTTGCCCGGTCTGCATGGCCATCCCTTGGGGCGCAATGGAACCAGCCCGGACGCTGTCCAGACGTGCCCGGACGCTGCCCGGACACGTTACAACTGCGCTTTACGCTTTGGGCTGACGCCTATGTAGGTCGGCTGGCGATGGCCACTCTGGTTTACTGGTTTGGTCGTGTACAACTTTGGTAGTGCGGTTTTAAGCCGCTTCCCGAACACTGCTTTACTGCAAGCGCGGTGGCCATCGCACTCGCACGCCTGTCGATACGCTTGGTAAAGCTGGGCCACCTCTACTTGCTTGCCCTCACCTGCTTCGCAGTAATCGGCGATGAACCAGCCCAGGGGGGATGCGTCATGGCCTACGTTGTTAGATAACTCGCGCGACGCTGGAGGCGGGTCGAATCGGCTGCGCTCGTTCAGTCGTCTGTTACCTTCCAGCGCCCAGTTCAAAATGCCCGGCACTTCTTGCCGTAGTGCCTCGCTCAGTCTGGTGTCTTCCTTGCCCTCGAAGCTTTCCTGCAATGGGATGCCCACAATGCGCCGTCGCATGGACTCGCTGTTGTCAGCGAATGGTGGGGCCTCGTTGGCCACGACTACAAAGCGCACCGACACCGGGCCTTGGTAAGCGCTCCTGTACAACCGCGGCAGCGCCGGGTTATCTCCCCCGCTTATCTGCTTCATCAGTTCGGTGACTGCGGTTCTGTCAACTTGTGCCCCTGCGTGCGCGTCGGGGACAATTGCTACGGTCTTGCCTATCAGGCACTCCGCGCCTTTATTCTGAGATAGGGTACTCATCGAAGCCTTGGCGACGTTCGCCCGCCCGACCAGGTGCTCGATAACCCCGCAGAGGATACTCTTGCCCGCGGCCGGCGGGCCGACGATGAGAAATATCTTCTGCTGGCTGGTGTCGGGAGTGAGCAGGTAGCCCATCATCTCCTGAACCAGGTCGATCATCTCTGGCTGGCTGCGGAACAGCTCCTGTAAAAATTTCAGCCAACGCATTGGCTTCGCCGCCGCAGGGTTGTAGTCGAACGCCAGCGCGTTGCGGGTAAAAAAGCGCGGCGTGGGGGCCAGCAGCTTGCCGGTGGGCACATGCAGCAGGCCGTTGCGGCAGGGGACGATTTCATTTGCCGGCGGGTCTGCGTCCTTGTCCGGGCCTATTAGCCATCCTCGGTCAATCTGACTGATGGCAACTTGGGGGCGGTGCTTGAGCGCGTCCATAATATCATCCACTTTTCGCCGGGTAGTTGGGAACGGCTGCGGCGGGTCACCCGCCTTTTTGGCCGTAGTCAGAGAGTGTTCGAGAAACGCCCATAGTTTGCTTTTGATTCGCTCTTCGTCGTCGGGCGGGGTGTAGGCGGCGCCGTTGTATTGCAACCATTCGCCCCGCATGCGTACTAGCCGGCAAACGCCCTGCTTGGTGTAATACTCGTCCAGATACCTGTCGGCGCATTTGCCGTCGTCGTGGTACGGCAGTATGCGCTTGCCCGCTTCGCTAGGCTGCCAGCCATGCTCGACCGCCCGTCTGTGAATTGTCGCGAGAGTGACTGGCGCTTCGACACGACCGCCGAAACTGGCCCACTTGCCTTGAATTTGGCCGGGGGCGTACTTGTCGCTCTTATGGCTCCATCTGTCCCATATCGCGAAGCCGGCGTCCGGGTCGGCCTGGTGCAGCGCCATGCCGGTCTCGATCCAGTCCTGGTAATCGTCGGCGGACAGTACGGCCAGCATGTCCTCGATGTTCACGGGTATGCCCTGCGTTTGTGTAGTGCTCCACTCCCTAAGAACCGACTGTCCGTTGCCCGTCCGTTGTCCGTTGGCCTCTTCCAGGCCGAGCGCTTCGGCGAGGTCTTCGACCGCGTAAGGCTCGCTCTCTGATGCGTGCATTAACCTAACCGGCTGCGGTTCGCCCTTGCGGTGCTGGTAGCCGGGCAGGCGCATGACGCGCGGTAAGTCTATGACGCTGGCATCGCCGCCCAAACGCGCCGCTAGGTTTTTTTGCACCCCGCTGAAGCGTTCGAGCGGGCAGTCTACGACGCGCCAGTAGACGTGAAACTTGCCGGGGCTGGATTGTGTGACGATGTGCGGCGGCGTTCCGGCTGCGATAGCGGCTTGGAGCAACTTTTTCAGTGCATCCGGCCCGCCTTCGTCCATATCCACGAACAGCGCACGGACGCGCTGTACGTTCTGTTTCTTGCGGCCTTTCCCATCGCCCTCGTTGACCATAACGAAAACGCCGTGACCAGCAGCGTTGAGCTTCTCCAAGGTCGGCTGGTGCTGGGCATGGCTGCCGTGCAGCACACGAGGATGCTGCGCGGGCTTGGCCTGCTCGTCCTCTGGAAAAGTCTGAAAGGTGAAGCTGTCGGTGTCGCGGGCTAAATGCGATAAGAACAGCGCGGCTTGTCCCCTGCCCTTATCGGCGGGGGCTTGCTTGGTCGCATCCATCACGAGCGCAGATGCGCAGCCTGCCAGGCATTGGCCTTTGCGCGCGTAGCGTCGGCCTCGGTCGGCGCCGCCTCGGCTATGGCCCGCCACGCCAGCGCGACAGTCGCACGGACAATCTCGGCACGGGCGTTTTTCAGCATTAACGCTTCGGTGCTCATATCATCAGCGTGGTGTTTCGCCTGCTCGCGTCCCGCTGCCTCTATAAGCTCGGCCAGACGACCACGGTCTGTCGCCTCGGGTACTTGCACAGGTGTGGCAACATCTACGAACTTGTAGCCTGGGATAGTCTCGCGCTCGTCGGGAGTGAAGTTGATCATTATTCCACCTCCTCAACGGGCTGCGCTTCGCCCAAGCGCTCAAGCAGCGCGTTAATTTCCTCAGCGCGCCAGACGGTCGTATTGGGACCGATCTTGAGCGGCTGCGGCGCTTTGCCATCTTTTACCCATTTCCAATAAGACGATATTCCTATGGGAATTGGGCCTAGCGGCGCAATGATCTGCTTTAGGCGAACGAAGCCTTTGGCGGGAAACGGGGGCGGGTCGTATTTGCTGTCCATCAGTGGCTCACTCTGTTCATGTGTGTGGGAACAGATTGCCGCCAATGGCAGAGCGTTATAAGTAGGGCTTTACCCTGGCTTTTCCCTACCCCTAGCTTGTTCGTTTTTCTCTGCTTTTTCGCGCTGCTTGCGTTCTTTCCGCGCTTGCTGCTTTTCCTGCTCTATCTGCGACAGCCAGCGGCTCGCATCCTTGAAGCTGGCTTCTACACTTTCCGCGCTTTTGCGTTTACCTCCGGAAGCGACACCATAAGCTGAGCCACCTGCACCGGACGTTTTTGGGTGCCCCGCGCGCGCTCGGTGCTGCACGCTGTTGTAAGTGGCCAAGTCTGAATAGCGCTTTTTTGGCGGCTGGGACTCCTCGGCCTTCGAAGTCTTTTTGCGCGGAGGGTGATGCGGGATTCCAGCCAGGCGTTTGTTGAACACTTTTCGCTCGTCAGCCAGCGCTTTGATCGTTTCAGCGCGCAGCGGCATGTGGCCTCGGCGGGCCCAGCGCAGCAACTTTTTCAAAGTCTCGATGGTTTCCTGTTTTTCTTTCTCACTGGCAAATTTTTCCAACCCAAGATCGGCCTCGCTCACTGCTTTGCTCGGATGTTCTTCCTCGCGTAAGCGCTGCACATCCTCGTCAGTTTGTGCCGTGAAGTGTTCAACAAGTTCCTCAGCGCTGCTCACAGCTTTGGCGTCAGGGGTGTACCACTTCTCGCCTCCAGGCACTTTATTGCGATTGCCGGCCATGCCCGCCCCCTATGCCGCGCCGATGGCAACGACTTTGCCGCTGCCGCCACGTAGGCTGTCGAGGTAGTCAGCCCACGTTTGCATCATGCATCGGCGCTCGGGCAGATGCTCGGCGTAGTTGTAGGCGGCGCGCACCTTGTCGCGCTCGGCGTGGGCAAGCTGGCGCTCGATGGCGTCGCGATTCCAACCCATCTCGTTCAGGCGGGTCGATGCAAGGCTGCGGAAGCCGTGCCCGGTCATTTCGCCGCTGGCGTAGCCCATGCGCCTTAGTGCAGCCGTGACGGTGTTCTCGCTCATGCAGCGCTTGCGGCTGCGCACGCCGGGGAAAACAAAATCACCACTGCCGGTCAGTAGATGCAACTCGCGCAGCACGGCAACGGCTTGCTGTGACAACGGGACGATATGAGGCGCGCGCTTTTTCATCCGCTCGGACGGGATGCGCCACTGTGCTTCGTCGAAGTCGATTTCGGCCCAGCGTGCGCCGCGTAGTTCACCAGGGCGCACGAACACTAACGGCGCAAGCGCAAGCGCGCTGCGGGTTACTACATCGCCCCGATAGCTGTCGATTGCGCGGAGCAAGCCGCCGATAAGTTCGGGGTCTTGAATGCTGGCGTAGTGCCGTTCCGGCGCGGCCTGCAATGCCCCTCTTAGATCGGCGGCGGGGTCGCGCTCGGCGCGGCCAGTCGCTACCGCATAACGAAAAATCTGGCTGCAATACATGCGGAGTCGGCGAGCGGTATCTACCGCGCCCCGCGATTCTGTCCGGCGCAGCACACTAAGTAGCTCTTGTGGGCTGATATGGGTTAGAGGCATATTGCCCAGCCAAGGATAGATATTCTTTTCCAACCGGCGCGCAACGATCTGCGCATAACCAACGGTCCAACGTGGTTTCTGCTTGGTTTGCCATTCTTCGGCGATGGCCGCGAAGGTTTCTACCGATGCGCGATGCATCGCGGCTTTATCGGCTCGGCGTTGCACCGATGGGTCTATACCGTCCGCTACTTGCGCGCGGGCATTATCACGCCGGTCGCGTGCCTGCTTAAGGGAGACTTCGGGATAGGTGCCCAGTGATATGCGTTTTTCCTTGCCAGAAAATCGGTACTTGAGCCGCCACCACTTGCCCCCGCTTGGCGCGACTTCAATATATAAGCCCTTGCCGTCAGACAGTCTTTTGCGATTTTCGGCGGGCTTGGCTTTGCGGATTGCGGTATCGGTCAACATGGGGGCAACTCTCCCGCGCTTAGGCGCGTATTCGGGTAACTGCCCCCAATATTGCCCCTAGTTGCCCCCAGATTGCAATAGACAGGACTGCATGGTGCTAGACAGTTGGCAAAGAAAAAGCCCGTCTCTACAGTGTTTGCAAGGACGGGCTAGATGGGCTTAGATATGAATGTGGTAGCCACGACTGGATTTGAACCAGTGACCCCAGCATTATGAATGCTGTGCTCTAACCGCTGAGCTACGTGGCCTTTTGGGTGTGTCGCCGACTGACTGATTCGTATACAAATCGTCAGGGGCGCGCATTTTAAGCTAA
>JBDNIO010000156.1:0-11339 GCA_041688215.1 Salinisphaeraceae bacterium
GCATTGATCGGCATCCGGCCTCTAAGGTGACTGAACTGACCCCGCGGCTGTGGAAACAGTGTTTTGCTGATGATCCGCTGCGCTCGGATTTGCACAATCCTGCTTGAATGGCAACTACGCCGCTGGGTTAGCGGTTACGCTACAACCACGGTTTTCTGGACAACGCCGATCTGGACCTGGTGTCCCTGGGCGGCGGCCTGCATCAGGAGCTGAATGTAAATACCAACTTCCGGCTCGATGCCTTCGGCAATGTAACCTACGAATACATCAACCTCGACCCGGACAACGGCCCCAACACCGACGACAGCGGCTTCGGCCTGCGTGGCGGTCTGCGCGCCAAATTTGAACGCAACCTCGAAGCCAACGCCTCACTGGGTTACGTGGACTACGGTTCGATAGACGGCCCGGTCGCCGAAATCGGCGGCCTCTACAGCCTGCCGCGCAATGAAAACCTGGCCCTGAGCCTATCCTTTAAACATTATGATTTCGACGGCGCGGAACTGGACCAGTTGCTCGCCGGCGTGCGCCTTTATATCGACTAAGTATCGACTAAGCTCGCAGGATATCGCGTAACTAACGGCCCGCTTATGCGGGCCGTTTTTATTCCTGCGGAAGCTTCCAGCGTTTTACCGCAACCTGGCTCTTGACCAGATCAATGATCTCGACCATGGCCGTGGTCAGCTCGGTGGTTTGCTGTTTCTGCTCGGCTAGCAGTTCCTCGAACACACTCTCGGTAATGTGCTGCACCATTTCCTCGTATTCTTCCGTGCCAAAGCCGTTAACCGCTTCTTCCAGCACGTTACATACGGCGTCGGTAATGGTGTTGTCGATAGCATCGGTCAGGAAACTACCGAGCATGGGCACGCGTTCCAGGTTTTTGGCCAGCGCGTTATCCAGCACTGCGCGCTCGACCATGCTGGCAACGTAGGCGCGAATTTCTGCCTTGTTATTGCCGTAGGCCGCACCCACGGAGCGCTCCAGCCGGCTGGAGATGGCATCGATCAGTTTTTCCTTGCGCGGCGCGATAACCTCACTGATGACCTGGCGTGGCAAATCGCCGCCGCCGTCGCGGATTTCGTCCTGCACGCCGGACAGCACGTTGATGACCACGCGGTCGGATATCTCTTCCATCAACACGCCATACCATTTGGCGGCAATCTGAAACAGCGTCCAGTTGCGGATATCAATTACGCCCAGCTTTTGCAGGCGGAAACCAATCGTAATCAGGCGCAGCACCCGTAATATCCGGAAACCCGCCAGCGGAATACAGCCGAGCACGTCGTACCAGTGCGCGAACGGGTACAGCCACCAGCGGTCGTAGCGTTTTTCAATAGCCGCGAGGGTCCAGCCGGCGAGCACATCGAGCGCGAAAATGGCTACGAATACCAGGTCAATCTCGGCAAAATGTTCGTGCACATTATCGGCATAAAAACCATGCAGTGCGGGCGCGAAGGACTCCAGCACCCCTGCCAGTGGTTTGATCTCGAACAGGCTGTCGAACAGAATCAGTGCCAGATTCAACGACACCAGCACGACAATGCTCACATCCCATATGAGGAACACCAAATCCTTGCGGCTACGTTGGGTCTGCGCCTGGCTCTGGGTTGGACTGTCCGGTTTTTGCGCCATTAACCCACACGCCCCTGTTTTTCCAGATAACGCTGATGATATTCCTCGGCCGGATAGAACGGCCCGCTGGGTTCGATCTGGGTGACGATGTTCTCGGCGTCGGGTTGCGCATCACGGCTGGCGGTGGCTGCCTGCAACTGCTCGTCGTCCATGCAAAAAATAGCAGAACGATATTGCGAGCCCACATCCGGGCCCTGCCGGTTCGCAGTGGTTGGGTTGTGGTTATTCCAAAACACCTTCAGCAGATTTTCGTAGCTTCCGTGCTCAGGATCGTATTCCACCAGCACCGCCTCGGCGTGACCAGTATCGCCGGCGCAAACCTGCCGATAGGTCGGGTTTTCGGCGTGGCCACCACAATAGCCCACGGTGGCATCCGTAACGCCACGAACCTGACGAAAAATCGCTTCCGGTTTCCAGAAACACCCCATTGCAAAATTGGCTTTTGCCATAACAAACCTCGAATAACAAACGCAGACAGTGCATGCCAATGTTGCATTGATGTCAAGTGCAGGGCCTGATGCCAGCTACCGGGAGACGAAGTTTCCGGGGCAGTGTTAGAGATACCCGCCAAGTCGCTGTAAACTAGATCGTATCCTGCGCCGCGCAAAGTACACGGCGCGGACAACACATCCACGCGTAAGGAATAGTCCATGCAAGTTAAAGATCGTTGTTTCATCATCACCGGCGGCGGCTCGGGCCTGGGCGCGGCCACGGCGCGTATGCTCAGCGAAGCGGGCGGCAAAATCGTGATCGCCGATGTCGCCGACGATAACGGCAAGGCCGTGGCACAGGAACTGAGCGACGCTGGGCATTTCGTGCATTGCGACGTAACTTCAGAAGACGATGGCAAGGCTACAATCGCCGCCGCAAAGGAAAAATTCGGCGCCGTGCAGGGCCTGATAAATTGTGCCGGCATCGGCATTCCCGCCAAGGTTCTGGGCCGCGAAGGCGCGCTGGACCTGGGCAAATTCAGCAAGGTGGTGCAGATCAACCTGATTGGCACCTTCAACATGATTCGCCTGGCCGCCGAAGCCATGGCCGAGAACGAACCGGACGAAGGCGGCGAGCGCGGCGTGATGATCAATACCGCCTCGGTTGCGGCTTATGAAGGCCAGATCGGACAAGCCTCCTACTCCGCTTCCAAGGGCGGCGTGGTCGGCATGACGTTACCCATTGCGCGCGAAATGGCGCGTCACGGCATTCGTGTCATGACCATAGCGCCGGGTCTGTTCGAAACCCCCATGCTGATGGAACTGCCGGAAGAAGCGCGTGAATCGCTGGGCAAGATGGTGCCGTTCCCGCCGCGCCTGGGCCGCCCCGACGAGTATGCGCGCCTTGCAAAAGATATCGTCGAAAACAGCATGCTCAATGGCAGTACTATTCGTCTGGATGGGGCGATACGAATGCAGCCGAAGTAATATTATCGCCGTCATTCCGGATAATCGCTCTCGCGATTTCCGGAATGACGGCTGTGTGATTCGTCCGCCACCTGATAAACGAAGAGTAGCCACGCATGAATAACAGTGATCCAGTAGTAATCGTCGGCATGTCCCGTACGCCCATGGGCGTATTGATGGGCAGCCTGTCCAGCAAGAGTGCGTCCGAGCTTGGCTCGGTTGCCATCAAATCCGCATTGGAACGCGCCGGGGTGGCGCCGGATGACGTGCAGGAAGTCATCATGGGCAATGTGCTGGGCGCCGGCCAGGGCCAAGCGCCAGCGCGTCAGGCCAGTCTGGGCGCCGGTTTGCCGCTGGGCACCGGCTGCACCACGGTCAACAAGATGTGTGGCTCGGGCATGAAAGCAATCATGTTGGCACACGATTTAATTAAATCCGGCAGCGCCCAAATCATGGTGGCCGGCGGTATGGAGTCCATGAGCAACGCACCTTATCTACTGCCCAAGGCGCGCGCCGGGTACCGCCTGGGCCACGGTCAGGTGATCGACCACATGTTTTTCGACGGCCTGGAAGACGCCTACGACAAGGGCAAGCTGATGGGCCATTTCGCCGAGAACTGCGCGGATAAATATACCTTTACCCGCGAGCAGCAGGACGCCTTTGCCATTGAATCCCTTGAACGCGCCCGCCGCGCGAGCGAAAACGGCGACTTCGATGCCGAAATCACACCCGTAGAAATCAGCACCCGCAAGGGCGACGAAACGATAAACCAGGACGAACAGCCCTTCGCCACCAATAAAGACAAGGTGCCGAACCTGAAACCCGCGTTCAAAAAAGACGGCACCGTCACCGCTGCCAACGCCAGCTCAATTTCAGATGGTGCCGCAGCGGTAGTGCTAATGCCGCTGAGCGAAGCCGAGCGCCGCGGCCTGACGCCACTGGCCAAAATCAGTGGCCACGCTGGCCATTCGCATGAACCAAGCTGGTTCACCACTGCGCCGGTGGGCGCCATGCAGAAATTGCATTCGGCGCTGGATTGGCAAGTCTCCGATGTGGATTTGTTCGAGATCAACGAAGCCTTTGCCGTAGTAACCATGGCGGCAATGCAGGAACTCGACATCCCGCACGACAAGGTCAACGTAAACGGCGGCGCCTGCGCACTAGGCCATCCCATCGGCGCCTCCGGTGCACGTCTGGTAGTAACCCTGCTGGCGGCCATGGCAGCGAAAGACGTTAATCGCGGCGTCGCCTCGCTCTGCATCGGCGGCGGCGAAGCGACCGCGCTCGCCGTGGAACGCCTTTAGCTAACCACTTCCCGAACTACAAGAGAATAAAAACAATGAATCTACAAGCCCGTGCCGTGTCGATGCTGGTGTCCCCGCAGCTGGCCCGCACACGGCAACTGCTAACGGATACGGTTGCCAAACTGCAGGGAAAAGCACCTACGCTAACGCTGTATTACCAGCCCGGCGATGCCTATTCGCATCTGTGCGCGCAGCTTATTCCGACGCTGCGCAAACGGCTGCGCCTAGACATTCAGGTTGTTGTTATCCCTACCGTGGCGGACGCCACCAATGCGGCACCGGATCTTTCTCCCGCTTATGGCCTGCTTGATGCCACGCGCATCGCGCCGGCGTGGGGGCTGGACCTGAGCACCGAAGCGCAGGTTCCGGATGAAGACACCCGCGAGCTGGCCGAACGCGTGCTGCTAACCGCCACCAGCTTGGACAGTTTTCTGGAACTGGAAGCCGCCACCGCGCCCGCCATGTGGCGTGGCGATAAAGACGCCCTGCAGGAATTGCCGATACTGGATGCGTCCGCCGCCAGCCAGCAACTTGCGGAAAATTACGCACAGCTGCAAAAGCGCGGCCATTACCAGGGCGGCATGTGGTATTTCCGCGGCGACTGGTATTGGGCGCTGGACCGTTTGTGGGATTTGGAAAAACGGCTGCGTGGGCTGAATCTGGTCGAGGGTGGCGACGCCCTGGCAACGCTGAACCCGGAGGACGCCTATCTGCCGCCCATGAATACCCCCGACAGCCTGGATTTGTTCTACAGCTTTCGCAGTCCCTACTCATATGTGGTGGTCGAGCGCAGTATTGAACTGGCACGGCGCTACGATCTGGAATTGAATATCCGCCCCGTATTGCCGATGGTCATGCGCGGATTCAAGGTGCCGCGCAGCAAACGCCTGTATATCGTGCAGGACACCAAGCGCGAGGCCGACCGTGCGGGCGTGCCCTTCGGCTATGTCGCCGACCCGCTGGGCGGCGGCGTCGAACGTTGTCTGGCCGTATTTCCGCATGCGCAAGCCCAAGGCAAGGGCGCGGAATTCATATTGCAGGCCGGACGTGCAGTGTGGAGTGAAGGCAAGCTGATCAAACGTGAAGCCGTGCTGCGTGAAATTCTGCAACAGGCCGGACTTGATCCTGACCTGGCGGAAAAAGCTCCCGCGACCGGCGTTGATTTAAGCTACGCCGAACGCAACCGCGAAGCCCTGTTTGATCTCGGCCTGTGGGGTGTACCGAGTTTTAAGCTCGGCGACCTCGCGGTCTGGGGCCAGGACCGGGTATGGATGCTGGAAGAAGCCCTGCGCCGTTCGCGCGCCTGATCAAGGAACCTTATAAATGGCCTCACAAGTACTGGACAACTGGCATCGTATAGTCGAACAACAGGACCCGCGCGCGCTGGACACGCTGCTGGCTGACGACGCGGTGTTTTACTCCCCTGTGGTGCACACCCCCCAAGTCGGCAAAGCTATTACTAGGCTATACCTGACGGCTGCCTTCCAGGTGCTGTCCAACGACAGCTTCCGCTACGTGCGGGAGATTGCCGGCGAACGTAACGCCGTGCTGGAATTCCAGGTAGACATCGATGGCATTGAGGTGAACGGCGTCGATATGTTGAAGTGGAACGACGACGATCAACTGGTGGAATTCAAGGTAATGCTGCGGCCGCTGAAGGCCATTAATCTTATCCACCAGAAAATGGGTGAGATGTTGCAAGCCAATCGTTAAGAGCGAACCCGCTTCACCGCCTCCAGCCAGCCGTCGTATAGCCCCTGCATTTCATCCGCGGGCCGTTTCGGCTCGAATGCCTCGTCGTGCGCCCAGAGCTGGGCAATTTCATCGAGTGATTTGTAAACACCCACCTGCAAGCCGGCCAGGTATGCCGCGCCCAGGGCAGTCGTCTCAATGACCGCCGGGCGTTGCACGGTAATTTGCAGCACATCTGCAAGAAAGCCGCAGACCCAGTTGTTTGCCACCATGCCGCCGTCTACCCGCAGCGCGGAGGGCGCGATGGCGTCTTCGCCGATCGCATCTACCAGATCGCGGGTTTGGTAACACACCGATTCCAGTGCGGCGCGCACGATATGCTTGATGCCGCTGTCGCGGGTTAATCCGAGTACTGCGCCGCGGGCTTCCGGATCCCAATACGGCGCACCCAGCCCAGTGAAAGCCGGCACCAGATACACGCCGTTGGTGTCTTCCAGACCTTCCGCAATCGCCTGGGTCTGTTCGGCCTTTTCAATTAAATGCAGCGCGTCGCGCAGCCATTGCACGGCCGCGCCGGCGACAAAAATGCTGCCTTCCAGCGCGTAAGTAGTTTTACCGTTCAGACGGTAGCCGACGGTGGTCAGCAAACGGTGGCGCGAGGTAACGGCCTCCTCGCCCAGGTTCAGCACCAAAAAACAACCCGTGCCGTAGGAGGATTTGACCATGCCGGGTTCGAAACAGGTCTGGCCGATGAGCGCGCCCTGCTGGTCGCCGACCATGCCGCCGATGGGCACAGCTGCGCCGAGCAACTCGGCGTCTATCTGGCCAAAATCCGCCGCGTTGTCTTTTACTTCCGGTAACAAGGCCGCCGGCACGTTAAAAAATTCCAGTAATTCCGGGTCCCAGTCCTGATCGTGAATGTTGAACAGTAGCGTGCGCGAGGCATTACTGGCATCGGTGGCGTGCTGTTTGCCGCCGGTCAGTTTCCACAACAGCCAGGTATCGATGGTGCCGAAAGCCAGTTCGCCGGTCTCGGCCCGTTCGCGCACGCCGTCTACGTTATCCAGCAGCCAGCGGATTTTGGTGGCGGAGAAATACGGGTCCAGCAGCAGGCCGGTTTTGGACTGCAGCCAAGCCTCGGTGTCGTCATTACCCAACTCTCGGCACAGCTCGGCCGTGCGCCGGTCTTGCCATACGATGGCCTTGTGGATCGGTTCGCCGCTGGCGCGGTCCCAGATTACGGTGGTTTCGCGCTGATTGGCTATGCCGCAGCCGGCTAAATCGCTCGCGTCGATATCGGCGTCATCCAGCGCACTGCGGCATACGGCCAGAGTGCTTTGCCAGATTTCATCGGCGTCGTGCTCCACCCAGGCCTCGCGCGGGAAATATTGGCGAAATTCCTGCTGCGCGCTGCCGCAGATTCCTCCGGCACGATCAAATACAATGGCGCGCGTGCTGGTGGTGCCTTGATCGATTGCGAGCAGATAGACTTCGGACATTGGCATAGATTTATATTTTTACGGCGAGCATTGAAGCATCTGTGCGTTGATGCTTCAGGTCAAGCCCCAGGTAAAAGACATGCTTAGCAAACACTTCAAACATACGGCATCCGCCGGCGGGCCAATCAACGTTTATTGCTGGCGCCCCGATGGCGCGCCCAAACGAGTGGTCCATATCGTGCATGGCATGGCCGAGCACGCCGGCCGCTACGCGGAGTTCGCTGAATCGCTTACCAATGCGGGTTATGTAGTTTTTGCGCAGGATTTACGCGGCCACGGCGCTGAAGCGCCTTTGCCCGTGCATTTTGGCGATAGCGACGGATGGCAACGTTTAGTCAAGGACGTTGCGGAGATACACACACTGGCACGCGATCAACATCCAGAACAGCATGGGCTCGTTTGTTGCGCAGGACTGCGCTGCGCTATTGGGTGAAAATCTCGAAGCGGTAATTCTGTCCGCAACGGATATACCGCCTACGGCGTTGCGTATTGGCGGCCAGTTCGCCGCCGCGATTGAACAGTGCCGTCTGGAGCCGCGCCGCAGTAGTGCGTTGTTGCAAGCCTTGTTTTTCGGAAACTTTAACCGGCCTTTCGATAGCAAACAGGCTCTGGCACGCACCGGTTTCGAGTGGCTGTCCGCCGATCCGGCCGAGGTCGATAAATATATCGCCGACCCCCTGTGTGGATTCGCCTGCACGACCCAGACCTGGCGGCAACTACTGGCCGCAATCGCTCGCGTACAGTCCCGGTCTCATATACAGGCGATACCCGCGCACTTGCCGTTTTTACTGATCGCGGGCAGCGACGATCCGGTCGCGCGCGACGGCAAAGGCCCTTACGCGCTGGCCGCCAGCTACCGCCGTGCGGGCCTAACGGATGTTTCCACCAGGATTTACCCGGGCGGGCGGCACGAATTATTAAACGACGAACCGCGTAAGCTGGTCATACAAGACATGCTGGCGTGGCTGGATCGCCGCCTCGACGCGGCCCACAACTGACAACTTAAACGGAGCTCCCCATGCGTTTTACCCTCGCTTTTTTAGTCCTCATCGGCTTTTGCAGCGCAGCTCTCGCCGCACCGCAGCCTGAGCTTTTGCCACATTGGAAAAACCATGCGCCTGACAGCGAAAAAAGCATAGACCACTCAGCGGTTACCGGTTTTTTGCAGAAGTACGTGGTTGCCGACCCCAAACTCAAACTTAACCGTGTGCGCTACGGCGCTGTGAGCGCGGCCGATAAAAAAGGCCTAAAGACTTACATCAAGCAACTGGAAGATACCAAAATCACCCAGTACAACCGGGGCGAACAACGCGCTTACTGGATAAATCTATATAACGCGGTAACCCTGGATGTCGTCATGGACAACTATCCTGTGGAGAGCATCCGCAAGATCGGCGGCAGTCTTTTCAGCGGCGGGCCCTGGGACGAAAAACTGATTACGGTGGAAGGCAAGTCCTTGACGCTAAATGAAATTGAACACGAAATTCTACGCCCCATCTGGCCCGACCCGCTAAACCACTACGGCGTTAACTGCGCTTCCATTGGCTGCCCTAACCTGCGTAAAGAAGCCTACACCAGTAAAAACCTGATGCAGGCCTTGCGTGCGAATGCCAAGGACTATGTGAACAGCCCGCGCGGGGCCAAATTTAACGGCGATGCGCTTGAAGTTTCCAAAATATATGACTGGTTTGCAGTGGATTTTGGTGGCTCGGAGCAGGCGGTGATTAGCCATTTGCGCAAATACGCTGAGCCAAAGTTGTCCGCACAACTGGATGCGGCCGACGGGGTTTCCGACTATTTTTATGACTGGTCGCTAAACGACGCCAAATAGCATCAAGGCGCAACCGCGCGGCTTAGCGTGGTAATGAACAAGATATCGCCGGTGGGCTCCCCCGTTTCAGAGCCACCCGGCGGCTCTACCGATACCGCGAGCTTGTTGTAGTCGGTATAGAACTCGGATGCTACATGGCTCGGAATCGGGATTTGCCGCGCGCCGCTGATGGGTAACAAACCCAGTGAAATCGGCTCTTCGTAGGAATTGACCGGCAGCAACCATAATTCCAGCGTGGCTGGCTCCCAGAGCTGGGTGTAAGGCTTGCCGGTGGCCGAAACTTCAAGAGCGCCGCGGGCGCTGTAACCGGACACATTCCAACCCACGCTGCTGGCGTAATCCTGAATTTTGCCTACGAAGTCGGGTGAAATGTAGGCCGGTACTGCCGGGCTCGACCAGTTTATGGCTACGTCGGCAGGCTGGAACACATTATGATCAGCCGCGCCTGAATCCCCGGCGTTGGCAGGATCCAATGCGGCCGGGGTATTAGTCGCAGCCAAGCTGGTGTTTGTGTTTCCGGGCTCCGGGTTCTGGTTCAGACTCACCAGCATGGCGAACGTCACGGCGGCCACACCAGCAGCTGCGGCCCACATGCGCCAGGGCTTGCGGATGCAAAACCGGGTTTTTCGTACTGGACCCGATTCGCGGATGCCAGTTTGCATGTTGATCTGCTGCCAGATTGAATCCGGTGGCGTTACGGGGGCAAGTTTCAAGCCCACTTCGGCCAACTGGTCTTCCCAATAGATGACTTCGTCGCGCGCGGCTTCATCATGCTGCAGCGCCTGCTGGAAACGCGCGCGCTCGTCCGCATCAAGAATACCCAATACGTATTCGACTGCCGTTAAATTGTTGTCGTCATCTTGCATAGTGTTCATTTTTCAAAATCTGCTAGGCAGGCGCGCAAACCAATCAGGCCGCGTCTTACCAGGCTTTTTACCGTGCCCAGCGGCATATCCAGCCGGTCTGACATTTCCTGGTGCGTCAAACCCTCGTAATACACCATCATCAGGCTGCGGCGTTGTTCTGGCCGCAAAGTCTGCAGACAGTGGTCGACAGCGCCGAGCGATTGCATGGTTTCGCTGTTTGCCTGCGGCCCAGAGGTTTCGTTATCCGACAGGACGATCGCTGCCATCTCAGCGTCTTCCGGTAACCCCATTTCCGGGTCGCTGCGGCGAAGCAGGTCGAGTGCGCGATAACGCGCGATACTCATCAGCCAGCTCAGCGGCGCACCCCGTTTTGATTCGTAGGTTTTCGCCTTCTGCCATATCTTGACGTAAACGTCCTGTAAGGCATCCTCCGCGCTGTCCTGTGTTCTTAATATACGTAAAAGCAGCGCAAATAGATGCGGTGACGTGGCTTGGTAGAGTTTTTTGAACGCGCGCTCATCACCCGCCGCGGTGGCGGCCAGCCATTGTGCCAGTTGCTCGGATTCAACCATAACGCGGCGAAGTGCAGGCGCGGGCTATACCGTTTTTTGAAATTTATACATCTCCACCGTCTCTCGCAGCATGATGGCCAGATAGTCTAGTTTAATTGCTATAACAACGACTCAGGTAACATGGCCGTCATTCCGGGATCGCGAAGCCGAGTGCAGCGAGCTGAACGAAGTGAACCCGGAATCCATGGCCTAAGTCCTCCTGGATTCCGGATAAATGCTATGCATTTTCCGGAATGACGAATTCTATGACTCACAGGTGTATGTGAGCCAGACCAAAGCGAAGGGTTTGAACCGCCCCTTCAAGGACGGACGCAGTGTTGTGGCCAAGCGCTATCAGGAGGCCACAGCACAAGGCAAGCCCGCCATGGCGGCGAACATGATGAAGCGGGCGGGCCGGAGGCCGGCCGGCAAGACTGGGCGCTGTTCCTAACGACAGACCCGCAGCTTAGCACGAGCAAAATGCTGGAAGTCTATGCCTTGCGATGGGGTATCGAGGTTTACTTCAAAGAGGCAAAACAGCCTCTGGGATTTTTGACGGAGCAAACCGCA
>JBDNIO010000021.1:0-11122 GCA_041688215.1 Salinisphaeraceae bacterium
GCCCAGGGCTTGGTAAACATACAGCTGCTATGATGCAGGGCAAAATTCCTAAGAGTTTTCAATGTGGTGCTGCGCTAATAGAGTTCGCAGTCGTATTGCCTGTGCTATTGGTTATTACAGTTGGCATTATTTGCTATGGGTACTTGTTCATGCTCGATGCCGCGGTAACCCACGCCGCCAAGCAAGCTGCGCAAGCAGCAGTAAACATCAACCCAACGTCCGATCACTTCGATAATGGCTGTATGGACTTCAAATGTGCAGTTCGAGCCAGCGTTTTGCTTTCGGTGACAAATAGTCTGAATTGGCTGCCGGCTTCCGTTCCGGAGGAAAATGTTATTGTTCGTTTTCCTGGGGATGGATGTCCCGAAAACGATGATGCATGCCTTCAAGATGATACGGCGACGATCATTAGCGTTAGTTTGAATTTAACCGGGGGAAGTTCGCCATTGTTGCCGCAGATTACACTGCCGGGAATTGGTTCCATACCCCCTTTGCCAGCGACTCTAAACGGGGTTGCAAGAGTTGTCTTATAAGGTTTAAATAGTTTCACTACAGGCGTCGCATAGACGCCTCGCGCTAGAGGGGATAACAATATGAGCAGCACCGCGCTCAAAACATTGGCGGTAGTTCTGGTGGGGTTGGCCCTGGTTCTGGGGTTTGTGGCCTACCAGCTTAGCCAGGGCCTTACACAAGCCCCTGAGGTGGTTGAAAAACCCAAGCCCGAGCCGGGTGCCGATCAGGTACTGGCGGTAGTGGCTACCACCCGTATCCCCGCCTACGAGCCCATCCCGGCAGAATCGGTAGCATTGGTCCCCATTTCAGTCGAGCCACCGCAATACTTTACCGATGTTAATTCGGTGGTTGGCCGCACCGCGCTGCGTGCCATTCCGGTGGGCTCGCCCGTTACCAACGAGAGCTTTGGCAGCGCCAACACCCTGGCGCAGGCAATCCCGCCCGGCACGCAGGCGATGTCGTTCGAGATTTCCGATGTTATTGCCGTGGGCGGTTTCGTAAAACCGGGCGATATTGTAGACGTGCTGGTTTATATCCGCTCCTCCGGTAGCGAAGTTGAAAACAGCCAGGCCCGCGTATTACTGAAATCGGCCCGGCTGCTTGCCTATGAAGAACGGCTGATCAACGGCGCCGAGGAAGAATCCAAGGATGGCACACAGCAGCAGTCCCGCCGTCAGCGTACCGCAGTACTTGCGGTTCCCGAAAAGCAGACGACCAAGGCGATGCTGGGCGCCAGCCTGGGTGATTTACGCCTGGCGCTGCGAGGCCCCGATCAGGTGATTGACTTCAGTGGCGTGGATAACAAGCCCATAGCCGACGGCGATAAACCCGAAGCGCTGGCGCAACTGGCCAGCAACGACGCTTCGCCGAAGCAACCCGATGACGATAAAAAGTCCAAGGAAGATCGTGATGAGGAGGAAAAGGTGATCACCCTGAGTGAACTCACCGAGATCAAGCAAAATCGCCGTGCCAAAGACGCGCCCAAGCCGCCGCCGCGGGCCACTATCGAAGTATACGAAGGCACCGAATTAAAACGCATCAGCCGTCCTTATTAAGCTCACCCAGGAAAGTACAATGACGCGGAAAACAAACCTCCTGATCAAGAGTCTGGCCAAGAGTCTGGCCAAAGATATAGCCAAAAGCTTGGCAATAATCGCATGCACCTGGCCATTGCTCGGCGCGGCCCAGCCACAAACTGTGCAAGTGGGCGTGGGCCAGCAGGAGATCATAAACACCACCGAACGCGTAGGCCGGGTTGCCCTGGGGGACCCGGAGACCGCCGACGTTAATGTGCTCGGTGTAAAGCAGATTTTGCTCACCGGTAAAAAACGTGGCGATACCACCTTGCTGGTCTGGCCGCGTGGTGCCGACCAGCCGATGCGCTACGCCATCGTCGTAGGCGCCGGTGATTTACCCGATGTGTTGCTGGACGAGAAACGCAAAACCCTGAGAACGCAGGTGCAAACCGATATCCGCATCGCCGAGGTCAGCCGCAGCGCGGCGCGCCGGATTGGTTTCAGCTTTCTCAACGGCGAAACCGATGACGTACTCGGCCGGGTCGGCCCGCCCGGTACTTCCAGCGGTATTACAGGCGTTGGTGGCGGCGCGGGTTCGTTCAACAGCCCGACCGGCTTTCAGGCCCTGGATGATGCCTTTAATCTGGTTTTCTTCGCCGACGGCGGCAGCATTGCCTCACTGGTGAGCATACTCGAACGCCGCGGTTTAATGCGTACGCTGGCCAAGCCGTCGCTGTTGGCCATGAGCGGCCAGACGGCAACTTTTCTCGCCGGCGGCGAATTTCCCATTCCCGTAACCCAGGGCGGTGGCGGCGGTAACGGCAATAGCATTACCGTTGAATTCAAGGAGTTTGGTATCCGCCTGAGCATCACGCCTACCGTGCTGCAGGAAGACCGGATTGTGCTCAAGGTTGCCCCGGAAGTCAGCGAACTGGATTTTGATTCCGGCGTTACCGTGCAAGGCCTGCAAATCCCCGGCATTCGCGTACGCCGCACCGACACCACGGTAGAACTGGGCGACGGCGAAACATTTATAATCAGCGGCCTGGTGGACCAGGACCTGGGCGCCAATGTCGACAAAGTGCCCTGGCTGGGCGATATCCCGATTCTGGGCGCTTTCTTTCGTTCTACCAACTATACCCGTCAGGATCGTGAACTCATCATGATCGTAACGCCGCATCTGGTTACCCCGTTAAGTGCCGGCACGAAAGTGCCCCTGCCGGGTGAGGAATACGATAAATATGACCCAGATTCAGGCGAGCTTTTCTTTGTTGAAACCGGCGATTTCGACCCAAATGGTAGTGGTACATCCACCGGTTTTACCCGCTAGCGTAGTGCGTCACTTTAGTTTGGGACTTATACGACTATATGATTAAGAAACGAAAAATCGTCATTGCGAGGAAGCCCCGTTCAGCGGGGCTGACGCGGCAATCTCGTGGCCATCCCGTGGGCAAGGCTGGAAGGCACAGGTCTGGACTTGAGATTGCCGCGCTTCGCTCGCAATGACACTCATTCGGACCCATTGTTGCTTGTGTTCCGTTAATTTAAACGCACTACACTAGCTTTTGTGAATAAGTCAGTTATGAATATGCCTCGTTTCAATCACAGCGCCTGCAAGCGCGTTAAACTTTTTCAGGTGCGCTTGTTCCCGGCCGCGGGCCGGATATGAAAACGCAAGCCCTGCTCGTTGCCGACGACCCGGTATACCGCAGTTGGCTGGCGGATTGTCTGGGGGACGATGTCGCGGTACTGCCGGCGGATGCCACCCAGGCGCAGGAACTGGTCAGCGAAATTGCCTCCACCCCGGGCGTGGGCCTGCTGTTCATACAGTTTGATGAAGACCATGCCCGCGAGCGTGCGGGCGTGGTCGAACACATTCTGCAGAAATATCCGGACCTGCCTATAGTCGCGGTGGGCGATAGCGAGCATTCCGACGCCGTGCTCGCGGCCATGCGTGCCGGCACGCGCGATTATTTCGTGCTCAACCGGGACGACGACAACCTCACAGCACTCGTGAGCCGCGTACTTCAGCGCAGCGGCCATGCAAAGTCCGGCGCGGGCAGTGGCGCCGTTAATGGCAAGCTCTACGGGGTTATATCCGGGCCCAGTTCTCCGGGTGTGGCTTTTCTGGCGGTGCATCTGGCGCTGGCTTTGCAGGAAGCCGAAAAACGCCGGGTTTTGTTGCTGGATATCACTTCCCCGGGCGGTGAGGCGCTGATTTTTCTGGATACCGAACAGGCTTACAGTGCGCTCGATGCTCTGCGCGATGTCTTCCGCTGCGATCAGACGCTTATCGATACGGCATTTACCCGGCACGAAAAAGGCTTTTATCTGCTCAGCTTGCCGGAGGATGCTGTAGCCCCACCCGCAATCGATTCGGAAGATTTCGCACGACTGCTGGAAACGCTCAAAAACTATTTTGACTTCATCGTGGTCAGTGCAGACAGCGGTATCTCCTTGGCCTCACTGGGCGCGCTGGTACATCAGGGCGACAAGACCCTGCTGCTCACCCGCCAGTCCGTGCTCAAAAGCCGTCAGAACAAACACTTGCTGCACGCTCTGCGCTAGGCCGATTGCCCGCTCGATCGCACCGGCCTGGTTGTCGACCATTACCATGACCAGTCCAATGCAGGCCTGGATGCCAACCGCATAGCGACCCTGCTGGACCTGGAGCTGCTGGCCACATTAAGCGGTAAAGCCCAGGCCCGTACCGAGGCCATGAATGCCGGCGAGCCCTTATTTGAAAGTAGTCCGCGCGATACCTATTGCCGCGACGTGCGCGAACTTGTGCAAAACCTGACCGGGCAGCCTGTGGCGTCCCCCACGGCCAACGGGCTACTCGGTCGGCTGTTCAAGTATGCACGGCGTCGCGCACGATCTTTGCTATCCACGGCCAACGGGCTACTCGGTCGGCTGTTCAAGTGAGTCTCGGGTAAGCCATGCAAACCGCAGAACAAAAATCCGGGTTTCGGCTTTCTGATCAATATCAGACGCTTAAGACCCGCCTGCATCAGCATCTGATCCGGTTGCTGGAAGACGGCGGCGCGGAAATTGAAGAATGGTCCAAGGCCAAGGCCAGCGAGTTCATACGCTCCCAGGTGCGTAATTTCGTCAAAGAACAGCGCCTGGCCGTCAATCAGAACGAATCCGGCATGCTGGCCGAGGATACGCTCAACGAACTGATCGGATTCGGCCCCATTCAGGCGCTGGTGGACGACGACGGCGTGAGCGACATTGTCGTCAACGGCCCGGAGCATGTGTTTACCGAGCGCGATGGCAAGCTCGTGTCCGAGCCACTGCGCTTTAATAACGACGCCCACGTGATTCGCGTTATCCAGCGGATTCTGGCGCCGCTGGGCCGGCGCGTGGACGAGTCCACGCCCATGGTCGATGCGCGCCTGCCCGATGGCAGCCGGGTAAACGCCATCATTCCGCCGATTGCGCTGGACGGGCCCTGTGTGTCCATTCGTAAATTTCGCGCCAATCCGCTCTCCGATCGCGAGCTGGTGAGGTTGGGTAGTGTGACTCAGCCGATCCTCGACTATCTGCGTGAGCAGGTACAAAAACGCCGCAATATCCTCGTCATCGGCGGTACCGGCTCAGGTAAAACCACGTTTCTGAATCTGATCAGCCAGTGGGTTTCCAAGGGTGAGCGCATTATTACCATCGAAGATGCCGCCGAGCTGCGCTTGCACCACACGCACGTGGTTCGCCTGGAAACCCGCCCGCCGAATCTGGAGGGCGAGCGCGAGGTTACCGCGCGCGACCTGGTACGCAATACCCTGCGCATGCGCCCGGATCGCATCATCGTGGGCGAGGTGCGCGGCGATGAAGTGCTCGACATGCTGCAGGCCATGAACACCGGTCACGATGGCTCCATGACAACCCTGCATGCCAACAGTCCGCGCGATGCCATTCATCGTCTGCAGTTGCTGGCCGGATTTGCCGGCTTTACTGGCGACGAGCGCACCTTACTGCATCAGATCGCGTCGGCTATTGACCTGATCGTGCACGTTACCCGGCTTGCCAGCGGCAAGCGCAGGCTGGTGGCGATTCAGGCTGTGAACGATGTGGTGGGTGACACGCTGCAGATAGCGGATATCTTTGGCTACGATGCCGATACTGATCAGCATCAGGATTTGCGCGCAACCGGGGGGTGCGGCGTGATCCTCGCGATATTCTCGGTGCTCACCCTGCTGTTGTTGGCGGCCGCGATACTGATGTATGCCCGTGCACGCTCGCGCGAGAATGAAGAAAGTTTCGCCGAGCGTGTCGGTCAGCCCGGTACCGGAGAAGTCATTGATGAACTGGTCAGCCTGCGCAATCTGCAGCGCATACGCAACCCGGTAACGCGCGTCCTATGCCACCGTTTTTGGGGCGCGGGCATCGACGTCAAGCCGGCTAATGCCAATATTCTGCTCGTGGCATTTGCGGTTATTACGCTGCTGCTACTGCTTGTGGAGCCGTTTCTGGGGATCGCGCTGGCCGTGAGCGTGGTGGCCGTGGGTTATCTCTTTTTACAGCAACGGGTTAATGCAAGACGTCGGCGCATACTGGATCAGATGCCCGATTACCTGGAATACGTCATGCGCTCCCTGACCGCGGGCAACACCCTGGAAGAGGCGCTGCAAAGCGCCGCGCTGGAGTCACGCGACCCGATTCGGTCGCTGTTTTTAAGCGTCTCGCGCCAGGTCCGTCTGGGCGCGACAGTCGAAAGTACGCTCGGCGAAGCGGCCGCCGTGCATAATTTGCGGGCGCTGCATATTCTTGCTATGTCCGCACGGGTAAACCGCCGGTTTGGGGGTTCGCTGCGCCGGGTGGTGAAGAGTTTGACCTACACGATCCGGCGTCAGGACGCCGCTGTGCGGGAGTTGAAGGCGCTGACCGGAGAAACGCGATTTTCGGCCTGGATTGTGGCGGCCATACCGATTGCGATCAGCGGCTTTTTCTACTTCCTGAATCCGGGTTATTACACCGATATGCTCGCCAGTAGCGGCGGCCGTTTCGCACTGGTTATAGCCTTGGCACTGCAAGCCCTGGGTATTTTCATAATCTGGCGTATGATTGCGTCCCTGCGGGAGCCAAACCTGTGAGCCAGTATCTGCCAATCATTGTTTCTGGCGCGGTCTTTCTGGCTGCGATAGGTGTGGGCGTGCTTATCTATTCGCTGGCTGCCGGTAGCCGTAGCAGGCAATTAACCCGGCGTCTTGAGGATGCCACCACCGGCTCAAAAACCGCCGGCAAAGGGCGTCAGGATGAATGGGTTACACGCATGTCCAGCCAGGGCCAGCAGCTTGACCGCCTGCTACAAAACCCGCAGGAAACCACGGTATTACTGGCGCAGGCAGGTTGGCGTGGCGTGCGATCGCGGGCCCTGTTCTATGCATTTCAGATATTCTTGCCGCTGGTAGTCATCCTGGCCGCCATACCGTTCTGGTTTGTGCTGATTGCGCTGTTTGATACCGGTCTGGCGCTGTGTATTGTTGCCATCGCGGTAATTCTCGCGCTGTTATTGCCGCGTATGGTGCTACGCTCGGTGGCAAAAAAGCGTCGCGAGCAGCTCGCTGGCGAGGTGCCGCTCTTTATTAATTTACTCATCCTGCTGTTCGAAGCCGGCCTGAGTACACGCCAGGCCCTGGTTAGCCTGGTGCAGGACGGCCCGCAAACCCTGCCCAATATTGTCGACGAATTGCAGCCGGTGCTGCGGCAAATTGAAGCGGGCGCAGATCTGAGCCTGTTATTGCTGGAAACCAGCAAGACGCTGGATATTCCAGAAATCGAGACCATTTTCGGCATATTGCGGCAAGTGGAAAAATACGGCGGCGAAATACGCGAGCCATTAACAGACGCCCTGAGCACCATCGAGGAGCGGCGCACACTGGCCTTGCGCGAGCAGGTCAATATACTTTCCGGCAAAATGACGGTGGTTTTGGTGGCCTGCTTTTTTCCGGCCTTGCTGATCATGATCGTCGGGCCGGGTGTCACTTCTATTTTCAAGGTGTTTACAGGATTGTAGTCATGCTTACCGCAAGCCTCAGATTCATTTCAGCACTGTGCTGCGCCGGCATTGCCAGCGGGTGCGCGGGTTTGCAGACGCAACCGCTGAACTCATCTGAACAACTGCTATCCGAAGCGCGCGGCCCCGAGGAAAACCGCAAACTGCATACGGACCTGATCCGCGAAATGATAGATCAGAATCGCCTGTACGCGGCCTATGCACATCTGCAGGCACAAGATCGAAACTTCGGCGATAATCTGGAGCTGAAACTCCTGCGCGCGGAAATCCAGCGCAAGCTCGGCCGGACCGTTGAAGCCGAAGCCGATTACAAGGCGCTACTCGAGACTCCCTACGAAGGCTATGCCCAGCATGGCCTGGGTTTGATATACGCCAAACAGAATATCGTGCTGGGCACCCAGTACCTGCGCAAAGCGGTAGAGCTGCGCCCCACCGATGCGCGCATACGTAACGATCTGGGCTATGCGCTCATGCGCCAGAATAAATTGACCGAAGCCCGGCTACATCTGGCTACGGCGTTTCAACTGGACAGCGGGTCGAACCTGAGCCGCAATAACTATCTGCTGATATTGCTGCTGGAAGACGACAAGGCCACTTTAAGCCGCGTTTCCCGGCAAACCCAGGTATCGCCGCAACAAATGGCCCGGCTGGAGCAGCAGGCCAGCGAATTGCGCAGCGTGACAACGGCACCGGCCAGCCTACCGCGCAGCACTACAGGCGCATCGCTGACCGTGGGGGGCGGCGGTGGTTAAGGTTAATATATTTTTGGTGGTTATGTCCAAAGCTCAGGTTGCGATAAATTTTAGTAGCTACGGATGGTGCGGCACCATTTGTAGGGCAAGCGTGCCGCTTGCCAGGCAAGTCGCAGACTTGCCCTACAGCATAAGACGCATACCTGAGTCGCGTGCAGAACTACTATGTTTTTTGGTGACTAGCGACCGGGTATCAAGTTGCCCGGAATGGAATTTGCCCGAACATGGAGGGGCGTGATATGTGTAAAAAATTACTCTTGGCTTTTTGTCTGTTTCCACTGGCCGCACTTGCCGGTCAGGTAACCGATATCGGTGGAACTACGCTTGGCGTGCTTGAAATGCAGCGATCGGGCGAGAAATCGGTAGAAACCCGGCCCATGCTCAAAGACGTGGCCGATCGCACCTACGAACGGTATCTGGAAAGCTTCACGCATCCCATTCCGGATCAGTTCGAGCGCGAAGGGGGACTTCTTACCGGAAATTAATGTCTCTTTCGGGGATGGTTGAAATCCCTCGTCTACAGACGAAGTACAGTTTGGCGTAATGCTCGCCAAGCGAGCATTAGCCTTGTTCCCTCTCCCCACTTGTGGGGAGAGGGTTAGGGTGAGGGGTAAAGAGTGATGAGCCGACCAGATGCCTTATGGCGACAAGAACTGTGCCCCTCACCCCAACCCTCTCCCCGCCGAAGAGCGGGGAGAGGGGTTTTTCAGTCGACGATATCGGAACCCCCTTGTCTTGAAGACGAGGGTCGTTCAGTTTTCCGCCAGCCAACCACGCAAGGGGAGGGGGCAAGATGCTGCAAGCGCCTTGCGTTGATTTGAAGCGGTCAAAGTGAAGTTTCCGCAGGTGGCCAACAACGTCTGGCTGCAAGCCTTTGGTCTGGGCCTGTGGCTGTTTGTTGCCGTAATCTTCGTGTGCGCGCCTTTTTTGTTCATGCTCGGTGTTGGCAGCAGCGCTGGCGACATTGATCAACGGATTCAGGACACGGTGCAGGCGCAGCTTGCCTCGAAAATAGAACAGCGAAACATACCCAAGCCGGTCGTGGCTACGGTGGCGGCGCTGCTGAATCAGCCGCAGCTTGGCCTGAATTACCTGACCGTGCGTAACGCCGATCGCGTCATCATGCTTTCCGATGGCGATCTGCAGGACGCACCCGGCTGGCTGCCCGCCCAACAGGCACGCGAGTGGCGCGGCTTTTTTTATCGCATCAGCAGTTTCGACCGTAGCGCGGCGTTGCGGGTCGAGGGTGAAATCGTCGCCTATATTGACTACGGCATAGCCTCTGGCCGCGTGCTTGCCGAGCTTTCCGCCTGGTCGTGGCTGGTATTGCTTCTAACGCTGGCGGCCGGGATCACGCTGCTGTGGTTGTTCCCGATTGCAAGCAGTGCGATACAGGCACGATTTAGCAAAAGCAAAGATGCGGAGCCGGTATTTAAACCCCAGCCCAAACGCGTCCGCGCCAATTTTCAGATCGCCGACGGTGACAATGAGCTGCAGCTCTGCGATCAGATGGGTATGGGCTACGTCGCTGTGGATGGGCAGGGCACGATTGTCGACGTAAACGTAAACGCCGCGCGCCTACTGGGGTTTGAGCTGAGAAGACTTGCCGGCCAGCCGCTGGAACGGCTGCTGGTGCTCGAGGACACCGCGTCCGCGCGTGTGGATGCGCCTGTCATTGCTTGTCTGCGGGGCAAACAGGAACCGCTGCAGCGCCGGGCGTGGTTACGCCGTCGCGATGGCAAATTGCTGGGCATAGAAATGCACGCCGCGCAGATTCCTGCATCAGCGCGCGTGGCCGCGGGCATGCTGTTCTGGGAAGCGGGCGAAGCCATGAACAGCCAGCGCCAGGACGCCGAACGCGCGATTTTGGCGCAGCGCCTGACCCAGCATATGGGTGAGGCCGTAGTAATAACCACCAGCGCGGGCCAAATACTGGAATCCAACGAAGCGGCGCGTGGCTTGTTCGGATATAGCCAGCAGGACTTCAAAAAGACAAGCATCACTAATTTGCTGCCCTCGCTTAACAGCGAGGCCGGTGTGCAGGAAATGACCCAGGCAGCCGCCAGCGCGGCATGCCGTGATGGCAATACGCGCAGCGCCGTGGTGTCGTGCATGTCGCTGCGCTGGCAGAACAAGCCGGCTTTTGCGTTTCTTATTCAGGCGGATGGTGCGGCCGGCCGGGCAAGTGCCCAGCAAAGCCCGCACTACCCAGCCGGACACCCAACCTAATAGGCTCGCAGGGATTGGCTACCACGATCAGCTCACCAGCCTGGCGAGCCGTCGGCATTTGCTGGAACAAATTTCCTCTTGCCTTGCCGGTGGTGAGGCACAAAAGCCTTGCTTGTTATTGATATTCGATAGCGTGAATTTCAAGCAGACCAACCACAGCGATGGCCGTGAGTTTGGCGCTCAAGCGCTGGCGAGCTTCTGGCGGGGCGTTATGCTGCTGACAACACGGTAGTGCGCCTGGGCGGGGATGAATTTGCCGTGCTGTTTACGGGCGAAAGCATGGATGAGGCCGGCGCAGGCAAATATGCCCAGGCCTTGCGCGCAGACTTTGAAAAGCCAGTGCAGATAGACGATCTGGCGTGGCAGTTGAAACTGGATACAGGAATTCTCTTATATAGTCTCGCATGATCTGCAGGCGCCGCTGCGTGGTATCGGCGGGTTTGCCAGCCTGCTGGAGCGATTAAGCAACATTCTTTCTGTAAATTCGCTATTCTGACGCAGGCGTTATTTACTCTCTTTAGTCGTCATCCTCCATCTGCAAGTACCGTTTCCCGGTTTGCCAATCCTGGGCGATTTCCATGGTTACGGCAGTGACC
>JBDNIO010000157.1:0-1955 GCA_041688215.1 Salinisphaeraceae bacterium
ATTCCGGACAAGTGCTTCGCACTTTCCGGAATGACGCAAGGAATAACCGAACTTCATGTCTCCATCGGCCGTGCTCTTACGAACTGCTCATGCGGTAAGCGTTTGCTCTCCAGCGCGCAAAATTTTGTGGGACAGCAGTGACCTGAGCCATAAAAAAGGCCGCTCTATAAAGCGGCCTTTTCAGGTGACGAGGACAGTACAGTTTAAGCGCCGGCTTCGCTCAGAATGTGATCCACCGCATTCTTGACTTCCTGATCCGATAACGACGGATCGCCGCCCTTGGCTGGCATGCCCTTGTAGCCGTTGATGGCACGCGTATACAGCGTCTCCTTGCCCTGTTCGCTTAAACGCGAAGACCACTCCCCGGAATTGGTGGTTTTCGGCGCACCGGCAATACCCGAGGCGTGGCAGGTGGAACACACGGCCTGATAAACCTCGGGTCCGGCCTTGGGTTCGCCTTCAGGCGTATCCGAGCCGCCGCTAAGGGATACCTTTTGCAATGCGTCCGGGTCGGTAACGACTTCATACACCGGCTGCGTGTGCGACTCGATGCGCGCGACTTGCGCGGGTGACAGTTCATCATCATCATCCGCCACGCCCATGATTACCTGGGCAGCAACAATAATTGCGAAAGTAATGCCCACAAGGATTCCCAAAACCCCAAGGAAAGTACGTACAAATTTTTGATCGTGGTCGGCGCTCATAAGCCTCGTCTCAATATGGGCATAAAAAAACGTTGGCAAGTATACCGCATGCGCTCCTGCCTGGGCGATAGCCGACCACGGCGGTCAACCCGATGGTGCATAAACCAGCAACGCCCAATGCGATGCAGCACGGGTTATTCCCGCGCAGATAAGCTGCGCCCACAACAGGGTAAAAATTATCGCAAGCCACACTATTATCTGCACCGCTGAACTATTCAAGCCCTCAAATTAGCGCAGGCCTGCAAAGCCTGGAGTCATTTGAAATACGCGAAGTCCCAAGGTCTGTATAATCTCCCCCGCAAATCCGAAAAAGCGCCCGTAGCTCAGCTGGATAGAGCACAGGCCTCCGAAGCCTGGGGTCGCAGGTTCGAATCCTGCCGGGCGCGCCAATTCCCCATTGAGACCGGATTGAGACCATAGCGGGACCATCCCGGTTGCGGCCTCTCCGCACCCTCCGCGCAAATTGACGTTTAGCCTACATTTGCGATCCGCGCGCTTATTCGTCCACCCGCTGCAATAATTCTCCAGGCGTACACCCAAAATACGCGCACAGCGAATCCACCGTATCGGTGTTGGTATTGTAGCCCGCTATATTCGCGATGCGCGTGAGCGTGGGGCGCGATATTCCCGTTTCCTCACTCACTTCATTCAGCGTTAGATAAAGCAACTCCCTTTCTGTAAATTCGCTATTCTGACGTAGGCGTTATTTACAATATTTAGTCTTCGCTGAGTACCTGGATTCGGACCACTATGATTTCTCGCTACTACTTAACTACATCGAGAAAATCCGAAACAAGACGGTCTATAAGCGGCTCGGATTTCTGCTCGAAACAAGTTGCCCCGCGAACGAGGACCGTCTCGCAATTCTGCGTTGCAGGCTATCAAAAGGTTACTCGGTCTTTGATCCGTCAACGGAGTCGACGCGCACAGTTCCCAAGTGGCGATTAAAGACCTCGCAATCGTGGAAGGACCTTCATGATCGAAAAAAATGAAGTTCTGAAGATGGCGACTGAGTTGGGTCTTAGGCCCGATACGATTGAAAAAGACTACGCGTTAGGCTGGATGTTGCGAGGCATCCATCAGCACCCGGCCGTTTCGCGCTGGGCATTTAAGGGCGGGACCAGTTTCAAGAAGTGTCATTTTGAAACGTTCCGCTTTGCCGAGGATCTGGATTTCACGCTGACTGACCCGGCGCATCTCAGCGTAGAATTTCTGACTCATACTTTCAATGAAATCGCTGAGCAGCTTGCA
>JBDNIO010000158.1:0-27736 GCA_041688215.1 Salinisphaeraceae bacterium
GAGCGTCGAGCCTTGCACCACCAGCACGTCGCCATTCTTGCCGAAGTGCTCGCGGTACTTGTCATACAGCAGGCCACGCTTCGCGTATGGCGAGCTAATGCCGATCAGCATGCCGCCGGTTGTCGCCAGTGAAGGCACCAGCGCGCGGTAAACCTCGACGTCAGGTGTCGCTGATTCGGCGCTGCGAAAGAAAGCGCATTCGTCCAGAATCGCGGCCAATAGAGTGCGGCCGCGAACGGATCGGTGGGAGTTCGTGGCCACCTCGATTGCGATGCCATTAGAAAGCTCTAAGCCCTCGGCTGTTTCGCGGTGTGCCATGCCCGCCAAGACAGGCGAACCTCGCAGCAAGCCACGGATATAACTGAGAACCACGCGGGCCTGAGGCCGATCTACAGCGAGGCACAGGATAACGCCGCGCTCGCCAGCAGATAGACGGCTCAGGATGCCGGCCTGCTCTGCGCCAATGGTGGCTAAATATACAGCCGCGCCCGCCGCAGTGTGGCTCTTATCAGAGCGCCGGCCTGCGATAGCCCATAGCTCGCGAACACGCTGTGACGGCGGCTTGCGGCCGCCTGACAACTTCTTGAACAAGGCAAGGCGCTTGCCCTCCATTGGCAACGCAAACGCGCCGGACAGGATCGACCGCCACGACTCGCGACTGTCCCCACTGAACGATGCGCCCATTAGGTTGGGATCGACGAACGCGTCCACGATCGAAACGGGCAGCACGTCGGCACTCACGCGGCTTCACCAGCGCCACGTTTACGCAGATAGGTTTGCAGGTCGGGCGCGGCGGGTGCTTTGCGCTCTAAGCCGATGCGGCTGAATACGCCTTGCAAACTGTTGGCGGCCTGAATCCAGCGCGACACGTCAAACTCTGCACCTTTGGCAAGCTCGCGCTCTTGCTGCGCCAGCCAGTATTCAAGCCATAAGCCACGCTCGACCAGTGACCGCTGCATATAACTCAGGCGATCAGCGCCGCCCAGATCCGCGCAGACTTCGGCGAAACGCTGCCGCAATTCACGGGCAATACCATATCGGCCATCTAGGGCGTCCAGCCAGCCGGGTGTGCATTGCTGGGGTACTTCGGCGCGTTTATCGCTCATTCAGCTTGTAATCCGGTTACATTATGCTTACATGCGTACAATTCTAACAGTATAAATATAAAATTACTATGCAAAACAATAGAATACAATACAACATAATGGGACTATATATCCCATGACGCTAATTATCTTTGAGCACAAAACACCCTTAGGCGGCGCTGTGGAGGGGTAGTGCCAAAAAAAGGCCGCTGCTTGGCGCGCCTCACATACGGTTACCACAACATCAATTCTGGACACTTGGCCACTCGCGTATTCCTGCCACTAATACCCCTAACGAAAGCGTTGCCCCCTGGTATATATCTATAGAGGTAGTCGCTTTGCGGTACAGCGAGCATCCAGAATTAAGCCAAATAGGGCCGCTTTGCGGTACAGGTAGGGCCGGTTTGCGGTACAGCGTTTGCACTTTATTGGCTTTATAGGGCCGCTTTGCGGCACAGCCCGTGCCGCTTTTCGGCTTGGCGTTTTAATTTTGGTTTGCGTTTTGGCTTTTGATATTTCTCTACAGGTTCTTTCCAATCTCCCGGCGCTGTAATGGTTGGCTTGCAGTCCAGCTTGCCCTTGCATTCGTTTATCGGTTCCCAGGTAAGCGCGTAAAGACTCGGCGTATTCAGGCCACCTTGCCGAGTGAGTTTTATCAGCCCGTAATGACGTAGTTCACGCAGCAGGTGCGATATGGTTTCGCCCCTAGTCCATCCATAAGGTCTAAGCGTGGTTACCGCCGCGCACAGGTCACCATTATTTTTGCCGTTGAAGTGCCGTATGAGGTCCGCGAGCAAAGCACGCGCGCTTTTGCCGCAATTGGAATAGTTCTCACTGTCCTGCACGGCGTGTGGCAGTCTGGTGAATGTGCCACCAGTTCGCCGCCCTTTTAGCTTCTCTCGGCTCTGTTTACTCATCCTCTAGCGCCTCAAGCGCAAGCTGGCGAATAACATCCGGCACATATTGGCGAATGTCTGCGCGGGCCTCGCTACCGGCTGCAACCGGGGCGGGGCTTTTTATTGAGCTACTCATTAGCACCGCCTTGGCGATGTCGCGCCCGCTGGTATTCGATGCCCAGGCGCACCGCGTCTTGCGGTTCCAGTCCGGCTACTAACTCGGCATCAAGTACGCAGTCATAAACATGGCCAGTGCGTACCCACGCATCGCCAGCCAGGTGAAAGTGCAGCCAGTGATCGTCGAAGTCCATACCGATAAACAGCACGCGGGGTTGTGCGTCATCGTCCCGCCGGTTGCTGTGGCCGTTGCGGGTAAACTCAAATCGTCGTAATTCGGGATAGCTCACGACAGCACCTCGCTCGTGTTCGAGCGTTCGCCGTCCGCCATGTAGGCTTCCAGATCGGCTACGCGGTAGCGAACGGCGCGCGGGTATTTCACGAAACGCGGGCCGCCGCCTCGGCTGCGCCAGGCTTCTAGTGTATTCGGGGAAAGGCCCAAGTATCGGGCTGCTTGCTTAGTGTCGACAACATGTAGGCCGCTAAGCGCTGTCGTCGTACCTGTTTGGTTGGTCATGATATGAACTCCGCATAAGTTGGATTGCTTTGTGCGGGGTCATATTTGCGGATACCGGTCACTTTAGGGTCTTATTTAAAATCGCTATTTATTCTGAGGAATCTAGGTGCGAATATTTGTCCCAGATTCTCTCGACGTTCGATTCGGACATTGGAGCGCCAATGCGAGAAAGGGCCTCGTGTACAACTAAACACGCGGTAGGCTTGCCATCGTTTCTAATTTTCGCGGTGCTATTGCGTTTCGCCGCGAGCCCGGTTTGCTTAGCCCGAAAAACTGTCGCGGCTATGCGAAAATTACGCATCAGGTCGGCCGCGCGTGCGCCGTTTTTCCGGCCGCGCTTTCGTTTCGGTGGATTAAGTAGAAAGCTCGTAAGCTCTGCCGGTGCGGGTTCATTTCTATCAACTAGGTCGAACGCAATGTCGCGCACCACTGCGTCGGCGAGCGGATCGAACCGCGATCGATCAACTAACGGCGCTATGCCGTGGCCTGTCCACTCCATACGGACGTTGTCGCTGTCGTCCAGCAGTCGGCACGAATATTCGGTCTGTGTTTTATACAGCGCGCGCTGTACGCCTTCGCCTGCTTCCGGAGTCAAGTCACTCTTGAATCTCGCCAGATACTCAGCTGCATCCGCTACTGCGTCCTCGAAATTCATGCCCGCGCCTCCATCACCACCACGTTGTCGCGGGTCTCCGCGTCCGCTTGCGAGCGCATATAGTTGCCGACTTTATTGGCGGCGCTGCGCAGGTGCTCGAATCCCGGCACAACATAGCCGCCAGTAACGTCGCCATTGCTGACAGCATGGTTTAGCAGGGCCTTGAGCGTGTAAGTCCCTAGATCGTGTTCCGCCGCTATCGACGTGAACGTGCGGCGTAGATCGTGATTGGTGAAGTGGGATTCGATTTCTACCGCGACTCGATCGCGCACCATGCGCGTGCCGCGTATATATTTGTCGCTTCGCCCCTCAAATAAATATTCGGTATTGCCAGGGCGTCGCTTGAGCACGGCCACGGCTTCGTCGGATAGCGGTATCCATGTTGGTGTGCGGTTCTTGGGATCGGGCAGACTGATCGCCCATATATCCCGGTCGAGCGTGTCTAGAGTGACTTGCGCGGCTTCGTTCAGGCGCAAGCCGGTGAACATCAAGAAAAGCTCCAGGTCGGCCTGTGATTGCGTCGAACGTAGCTCGTCCGGCGCCGTCGCGATCCGTTCTAGTGCGCAAATCGCCTTGCCTAGCTTCGCCTTTGGAATCACAACGCGCCGACGCTGCGGTGCATGCCACTGCCGCGCTGAACGTAACACGTCTACAGGGTTGTTCGGCAGGCAGGGCGCGCCGTCGGGCGCGGTATACAGATCGCGAGCAAAGTTTAGTAGCGAGCGCAGATAGCGCATCGCCTGATCGGCCTGATAAGTACCGCGCTTAGCGATCGCTTTGTGTTTCGCCAGCACGCCGTCGCGCGTGATCTCGGTTATGGGCCGCTTCAACCATTCCTTGAAATTACGGTTCAGGTGGCCTTGCATATCGTCCAGCGTCGATTGTTTGCGCGTCTTGCCATCTTTGCGCCGACTGGTGCGGTATTCGTCCCAAACTGTTTGCAGCGTGACGGCCAGCGCCTTGTCGCGTGCACTTTTATTCACCACGGTTCTTTTCGTCTCTGTGGGATCGATCCCCTCTGACATACGGCCCAGTGCAATCTTGGCTCGGGCGCGAGCCTGTTCGGCGGTTATGACGCCATGCCGCCCCAGGGTGACGCGTCGGCTTTGTCCGTTCGCTCGGGATTGCACAATATATGCCTTAACACCCTTGGCGGTGGTGCGGACACCAAAGCCGGAAACGGCCTCATCCCATGTCAGTGTAAAGCCCTTTTCGGGGGCCTTGATGCGCTCCACTGTCGTTTTGTTTAATCGCATGTTGAGAATCCCTTGTATTCAAATGTAAGCACTATGTAAGCAGACAGCGTCCAGCGCGGTACAACTACATGGGATTTATTATCACACAACTTGCTGTTTTATATAACTACGTATGGTTACATAGGACTTAGCACTACACCTGGAAATGGGACTTAAAATCCCTCGGCCTTATGGCTGTGCCGGTTCAAGTCCGGCCCCGGGCACCATTTCCATATCTTACATATGCGGAATCTTAAAACTGATACCCCGCCAACAGACTGAATACGATCGGATCGAACTGCAGGCGCGTCTTGCTGGACGCCAGCCGGGTTCCATCCTGTGAATTGATGGTCACTGTGCCGGTGGTTTGCAGGGGCAGGAAGGTGATGGCGCCGGTTAAACCCCAATGTTCCGACAGGCGCAGGTTGAGCCCGGCCGAAAATGCGGCGGCGAATGTGTTTTTTACATCGCTGGTGGTTTCAGTTGGGCCAGGGCGACCGGCGGCCAGGGCCAGGGCCAGGGGCGCACCGAATTGCCGGTTGATAGCGGCCTCGAAATTATCGTTGAGTTCTATTTCAGTGAAGAACGCATAGGTAAAGCCGACGCCCAGGTAGGGGCGCCACGCTGCGTCTGCCTTGCGGAAATGGTATTCCGCCATGAGTATCGGGCTCCATTGGCGGGCCGAGCCCACCGGGTTGAATTCCTCCCGGCCGATATCCAGGCTATTTGCCGGCCGGGTGGGTCCGGTAGGGCCGACGATGCCGCGGGCGCTTAGGGCTGCCTTACGCGGAATTCCGCCGGTGAAATTCAGAACCCAATGGTCCGTGAAATAGTGCTTGAATATCAGCCCGAGCGTGTCGGTGCTGGACGCACTTATGCGCACCGATTCCGAGCGAAAAGACTCCTCTACACCGAGTAGCGGAAAGATCGGGCTGCTGCGCAGGCGGTTGCGTGGTGCCTTGTTTGATTCCTGCGGGTGGACATGGATCCAGCCGAACTGGAATACGTTATCGCCGGCAGATTGCGCATGCGCGATGGCCAGCAGGATAAGTAGCAGACAACAGAGTAGCGATCTGGCCATAGCGGCAGACTCGATTGGGGTGCATGGATGCCGATAATTAAAACACGGACCTGGCTGAATTGCCGCCCACGGTCGCCCGCTGTGCACAATGTATAATGCGCAGCAGTTGGTCATCGCGCTGGCCCACCTTGCTCGCCTTCAAAACAATATTTGAAAATTACTGTATGCCCATGGAGAGTGTCGTTAGACCCTATACCCGCAAGCGCAGGGGTGCCTCGTGGCCAGCTTAGGGCCAGAACTGCAGGCGCATGGATTGGGTTGCCAGCGTGGCCACCGCGCATTGTTTTCCGATCTTGATTTGTCATTATCGCCGGGTCAGGCGATGCAGATTACCGGCGAGAACGGGGCAGGCAAGACCACGTTGCTCAAGACACTGTGTGGCCTGCGCCGACCCGAAGTCGGACGGGTCACCTGGCGTGGGCTGGACGTGCATGAAGCGCCCGCGGCCCTGGGCACAGACTTGCTGTACATCGGGCACGAAAATGCGATAAATCCGGACTTATCGCCACGCGAAAACCTGCGTATGTTAAGCCGGCTTTCGGGCGGCGGTGGCGATGTTGCTTCAGCGTTGAAGGGCATGGGATTGTTGCGTGTGATGCGAACGCCTTGTCGGGCACTATCCGCCGGCCAGCGTCGGCGCGTAGCCCTGGCGCGGTTGGGGGTGTCGTCGGCAGCTTTGTGGATACTCGATGAGCCGGCCGCGGCGCTGGATACCCAGGGGCGCGGGTTGCTTGCCGCACAGATCGCGAAACACGCAAGCCGGGGCGGCGTGGTGTTGTTTACCACGCATGATCGTCTGGATTTACCCGAAATAACGCCGCAGGAACTGCGGATCAGCGCATGAGCGGTTTTATCGCACTCCTGCAGCGGGACCTGCTGCTGGTATTGCGCCAGCGCGGCGAGATTCTGCACCATGTGCTGTTTTTCCTGCTGGTCATAACCCTGTTTCCATTGGGAACGCGGCCCTCCGCTACGCTGTTGCTTGCCGTGGCGCCGGCTTTATTGTGGGTTGCGGCATTACTGGCGGCATTGTTGTCTTTGCAACGCCTGTTCCGGCCGGATTTTGAAGACGGCACGCTGGAACAGCTTATGTTATCCACTACGCCGTTAAGCCTGCTGGTGCTGGCCAAAGTAGCCGCCTACTGGCTGGCCGGTGGCCTGATTTTTGTGCTGCTCGCGCCGGTGGTCGCGTTGTTGCTGGGCGTGCCTGGCACAGCGATTCCGGTTATCATGTGCAGCTTGTTGTTAGGTACACCGGTGCTGGGGCTGGTCGGTGCCATTGGCGTTGCGCTTACCCTGAGTCTACCGCGCGCAGGCATGCTGCTTAGCCTGCTGATTTTTCCGCTCTACGTGCCGGTGCTGATATTTGGCGCGGGTGCGATGCAGGCGGCAATTAACGGTCTGCCGGCCAGCGGTCCGCTATTCATGCTGGCCGCCATTCTGGTTCTGGCACTGACATTGGCGCCGTTGGCAACTGCGGCGGCCCTGCGAATCAATTTTGAGTACGCGTGATCGAATGATACTAATCGTGGTCTTAAGCACATGATGCGCTGGTTCCACCAACTGGGTTCGCCGCCTTATTTTTATGCGTTCAGCAAACGCATTTCTGCCGGCTTTGCCGTGCTTGCTTTGGGGTTGATTGCGTGGGGCATTTACGGTGGCCTAGTACTGGCGCCGCCGGATTACCAGCAAGGCGATGCCTTTCGTATTATTTATGTGCATGTGCCCAGTGCCTGGATGTCTTTATTTATCTATACGTCGATGGCAGGCGCGGGGGCGATCGCGCTTATCTGGCGCATGAAGCTGGCGGAAATATTTATTATTTGTGCCGCGCCGCTGGGCGCAAGTTTCACTTTTCTGGCGCTGGTTACCGGCTCGGTCTGGGGCAAGCCCATGTGGGGTACCTGGTGGGTTTGGGATGCACGGCTCACCTCCGAACTTATTCTGCTGTTTCTGTATCTAGGCGTAATTGCTTTAAACAACGCCATTGAAGAGCCGCGTGCAGCCGCCAGAGCCTGCGCGCTGCTGGCTCTGGTCGGCGTAGTGAATGTACCGATCATTCATTATTCTGTAGAGTGGTGGAATACCTTGCACCAGGGGCCAACCGTTACCCGTTTCGATAAACCGGCCATGGACATCGATATGCTCCTGCCTTTGTTGATTACCGCCATCGGCTTTACCCTGATGTTCGTATGGCTGGTGCTGGTGCGCATGCGGGCAGAAATACTCAACCGCGATGCGCGCAGCCGCTGGGTAAAAAAGGCCATCCTGGAATGAGTCTGAAATTAGCCCAGAGTGAGCCCAGAATGAGCCTAAAAATGAGAATGCCCAATGCATGAATTCTTGCACATGGGTGGCTATGCGGCTTATGTATGGTCAAGTTACGGCATTGCGGCGCTGGTGCTTGCGGCCAATGCCATTGCGCCTTATGTACAGCTACGCGCAGCCAAACGCCGGATTAAAAACCAAATTGTCGCTGAGTCAGAAGTATGACTAGAACCCGCCGCCGCCGTTTAATGCTGGTTGCCCTGTTGCTGGGCGGTCTGGGCCTAGCTACCGCGCTGATGCTGACCGCATTTCAGGAAAACCTGCTGTATTTTTATCAGCCCAGCACGGTCGCGGCCGGCGAAGTTGCGCCTGGCGCGCGTTTTCGACTCGGCGGGCTGGTAGAGCAGGGCAGTGTGAGCCGCAGAGAAGATGGCCTGGAAGTCAGTTTCAAACTGGCCGATTGCAGCGCCAGCGTGCCGGTGCGCTATCAAGGCATCCTGCCGGACCTGTTTCGGGAGGGCCAGGGCATCGTAACCTATGGCCAGCTCAATCAGGATAATCTGTTTATTGCCGATGAAGTCCTGGCCAAGCATGATGAAAGCTATATGTCGCCGGAAGTAGCCGAAGCCTTGCAGGATAATAAAGGCAAGTCCTGCATGCCAGTGAACATGCAGGCTAAAGCCTCATGATCCCCGAGCTGGGCCATTTCGCGCTGGTGCTGGCGTTGTGCCTGTCGCTGGTGCAGTCGCTCTTGCCCCTGGCGGGACTGCGCACCGGCAAAGACCACTGGATGGCGGTGGCGGCGCCCGCAGCCGCGGGTCAGTTCCTGTTTCTGGTGGTGGCATTCGTGGCCCTGGGCTGGGCGTTTTACAGCAATGATTTCTCGGTAGCCTACGTGGCGGCCAACTCGAATGCCGGGTTGCCCTGGTATTACCGTCTGGCCGCGATCTGGGGCTCGCATGAAGGTTCGATGCTGCTCTGGGTGTTAATGCTCGCCGTCTGGACGGTTGCGGTTGCTGCCTATAGCCGATCCCTGCCGCGTGATGTGGCCACCTGCGTGGTGTCGATGATGGGCCTGATTAGTTTTGGCTTTCTGTTATTCACCTGGCTTACTTCCAATCCGTTTGGCCGGCAATTTCCCGCGCCCGAGCATGGCCAGGATCTGAATCCGCTGCTGCAGGATCCGGGGCTGATTATTCATCCGCCGATGCTGTACATGGGCTATGTGGGTTTTTCGGTGGCTTTTGCGTTTGCCCTGACCGCTCTAATTACCGGGCGCGTGGACAGCGCCTGGACCCGCTGGACACGGCCCTGGACGACCGGTGCCTGGCTGTTTTTGACCTTCGGCATCACGCTTGGTAGCTGGTGGGCCTATAACGAACTCGGCTGGGGCGGCTGGTGGTTCTGGGATCCGGTCGAGAACGCCTCTTTCATGCCGTGGCTGGTGGGCACGGCACTGATACATTCGCTGGCGGTTACCGAAAAACGCGGCATATTTCAGAGCTGGACTGTGCTATTGGCCATCAGCGCATTCGCGTTATCCATTCTGGGGACTTTCCTGGTGCGCTCGGGCGTGCTGATTTCCGTGCATGCCTTTGCCACGGACCCGTCGCGCGGCATATTTGTACTGGCGTTATTCACCGCCGTGGTCGGCGGTTCCTTGCTGTTGTACGCCTGGCGTGCGCCGCGTCTGGCGCGCGGGGGAGAGCCGGTACACGCCCTGTCGCGGGAAGGGCTACTGCTGATGAATAATATTTTCCTGGTGGTGGCCGCGGCTGCGGTGCTGCTGGGTACGCTCTATCCGCTGGTTGCCGATGCCCTGGGCCTGGGCCGAATTTCAGTCGGTGCGCCGTATTTTAATCTCGTATTCGTGCCGCTGACCGCGCCTTTGCTGCTGCTGGCTGGTTTTGCCGGCAGCATGGCCTGGAAACGTACGCGCTGGCGGACAATTGTCCAGCGGCTGTGGGTGCCGGCAGTGGTGGCGGTTGCAATCGCGGTGTTGCTGCCGCTAGTCGCTTTGGGTACTACCAGTGTTGCAGCTTTTGCCGGCTGCGTGCTTGGAACCTGGGCGATCTGCGCTTCGGCGGAAGAGCTTTGGCGGCGCAGCCGCGGAAGCCGCATGATGTGGTCACGCGGGGTAGTAGGTATGACCATGGCGCATATCGGTGCCGGCGTACTGGTAATTGGTATTAGTCTGGTAACGGCTTTCGGTAGTGAGCATGACGTGAGTTTGCAGCCTGGGGAAAACGCATCGCTGGCCGGGTACGACTTTCATTTCCAGGGCGTCAAAGACCAAACGGGGCCGAACTACGAAGCGCGGGTTGCCACCGTGGATGTGTATCGGGGCGAGCAACAACTCGCCACCTTGTATCCGGAAAAACGCCATTATCCCGTGCGTGGGAGTGTGATGACGGAATCCGGCATTGATGTCGGTGTATTCCGCGATCTGTATGTATCGCTGGGCGAGCCACTGCCGGATAACGCCTGGAGTTTGCGCCTGTATTACCGCCCCTTCGTGCGTTGGATATGGGCCGGCGGGCTGTTCATGGTGTTGGGCGGTTTTCTGGCCGCCACCGATCCGCGTTATCGCAGATTACGGCATAGAGAAAAGAAATTCGCCGCCACATCCGAACGCGGACATACCGCACCCGCTTAATGGCCCGGCTCCGCTTTATTCTGCCGACGCTGGTGATCCTCGTACTCATCGGGTTTCTGGGCTTTGGGCTCACGCGCGACCCCAGTGTTATACCGTCTGCGCTGATCGGTAAACCCGCGCCGGAATTTGCCGTGCCCCGCCTGCATCTGCCAGACCAGTTGTTTACCCAGGCTGAGCTAAAAGGCGGGGTCAGCGTGTTCAACGTCTGGGCGAGCTGGTGTGTGGCTTGCCGCGCAGAGCATCCCCTGGTAGAAGAACTGGCTGCACGCGCCCAGGCCCGGGTTTATGGTCTGAACTACAAGGATGAACGCGCAAATGCCCTGGGCTGGCTGGCGCGCTACGGCGACCCGTTTGCAAAAACCGCCTATGACTTTAGTGGCGAGGTCGGGTTTGAGTGGGGCGTTGCGGCCGTGCCGGAAACCTTTGTAACAGATCGCAACGGCATTGTTCGTTTCAAACAGGTCGGCCCTATCGACCGGCAAACCCTGGAACAGAAAATCCTGCCGCTGCTGGCACGCCTGGCCGGCGAGGGGCAGTAAATGCGCCGTGCTGTTTTGTTTTTCTGGATGTTGGCATGCCTGTCGTCTGCGTTTGCCCAGCCGCCCGATTTGCCGGCCGGCCAGGAAGCGCGTTACCAGGCGCTCATTGCCCAGTTACGTTGTGTGATTTGTCAGAATCGCAGCATTGCCGAGTCCGACGCGCCGCTGGCCGAAGACATGCGCACGCTTGTGGCCAGCCAGATCAAGTCGGGGCAAAGCGATGCGCAAATCAAGGATTATCTGGTACAGCGCTACGGTGAATTTGTGCTGTACAAGCCTAGATTCAATGCCACCACATGGTTGCTGTGGACAGGCCCGCCGGCACTCCTGTTGCTAGGCATTTTTGTTATATTTCTGTTGTGGCGACGTGTTCGCACGCGTGCCGAACCGCCACCGCCCGATAGTGACGAAATTGCAAGGCTGCTGAAAGAGGATAACAGGACAGAATGAATATAACGCTCTGGAGCCTGCTGGCCCTGATGCTGCTGATTGCGCTGGTTATTGTCATCCCACCCCTCTGGCGGCGTAGTGGCGAACGCGCACTCTCGCGCCGTGCAACCAATATTCGCATTTACCGCGAGCGTATGGCCGAACTTGAACTTGAGCGCGCCAACGGCCGGCTTGATGCGACCCAGATGAAGAGCCAGGCGGATGAACTGGGCCGGCGCCTGCTGCTGGAGTCGGAACAGGATCCGCCCGCAGACACGCCTAATCCAGACCGAACCCGGCCCTGGATGATGACGGGTGTTTTACTGCTCGCCGTGCCGGCGATTGCCTTGGGCCTGTACTGGAGCGCCGGCACATGGCGCACGCCAACGGATGCGCCCGATTTGCCGTTTCTGGCACAACGCCTTGAGCAGCGCGTGGCCGAGTACCCTCAGGATAGCCAAGCCTGGATGTTGCTCGGACGCGCACGCCGTGCCATGGCTGAAAACGCAGCGGCAGCCGAAGCCTTCAAGCAGGCCAACACGCTGGCGCAAGAGCCCGAGGTAGCGGTATTGCTGCAGGAGGTTGAAGTCAGCACGCTGGCCGCGAATGGTGACTTAACCGGACGCCCCCGCACATTGCTGCAACAGGTATTGAAGCGCGAGCCCGAAAACATCGAGGCATTGTGGCTCTCGGGTCTGGCGGCGCGTCAAAGCGGGCAGACCAGCGCCGCACGTGAATTCTGGCAGCGATTGCTGCGCCTAGAGATACCCGCGGAATTTGCCGCCACTGTGCGAACCCAGTTAAGCAAGCTGCCCGCGAATTAAGCCATTCTTGTCAGCTTGGCCAAAAGCGGTTACGGTCGCACATCCCTAAACACAAGAGCTCCCAAACTGACAAATGACCGCCAAAATTGAGCTTGACTATGATCGCCCGCCTGCAGTTGCACTTTTGTATCTGCGTGCAGCTACCACCCTGGGCGGAGGGCTGGATGCCGACGAAACCATACCGCGAATTGAGTCCAGTATTCCCGGCATGCGCCCAAAGCCGAAAGCGCTGCGCGATTATGAAAAAGCCTGCGGGTTCAGGGACGACAAATCCCTGCCGGTTACCTATCCCCACGTCATGGCGTTTCCCGTCCACATGGCGGTGATGACGCATAAGGACTTTCCCCTGAAGTTACTGGGACTGGTACATGTACGCAACAAAATTACCCAGCAGCGCGCGCTCGGCCGTGATGAATCACTGGATCTGAAGGTTTTTGTGGGTGGCCATCGCGACATGCATAACGGCGTCGAGTTTGATCTGGTTACAGAGTATTACGATGCCAGCAAGGCGCCTGTGTGGACGGGTCTGAGCACCATGCTTTCGCGCGGTAAAGGCACGGGCAAGAAAAAGAACGACGAAGACAAGACACTGGAATTTGGGCGCTACGCCACCTGGGATGCCCCCGCCGATACCGGGCGTCGTTACGCTGCCAGTGCGGGAGATTACAACCCCATCCACCTGAGTGCCTTGTCTGCCAAGTTATTTGGCTTTCCGCGTGCCATCGCGCACGGTATGTGGCTGAAAGCGCGTACCGCTGCGGAGATTTCGCGGGAATTGAAAAGCCAGGCATACAGCATGGAAGTGGCGTTCAAACGCCCGGTACTGTTGCCCAGCTCGGTTATGCTGAAATACAACCCGTCTGAACGCGGCATCGACTTCCTGCTGAGCGACCCGGACGGCGAAACACGGCACATGTCTGGCAACGTCAGTTATCTTTGAATAGTCCGAACACGAACATCATTAAGGGTAGTAATGCGCATACGTAAGGCAGTTTTTCCGGTTGCGGGTCTGGGCACACGCTTTTTGCCCGCCACCAAGGCCAGTGCCAAGGAAATGTTGCCGGTGGTGGACAAACCGCTGGTGCAATACGCGGTGAAAGAGGCCATTGCGGCCGGTGCCGAGGAAATGATCTTCATTACCAGCCATACCAAAAATTCCATCATGGATCACTTTGATCGTGACTATGAGTTGGAAAATACGCTTCAAAGCAAAGGTAAAGAGGAGCTACTTAAAGCAGTACAAGAAGTACTGCCCAGGGGGATTACCTGCGTTTATATCCGCCAGCCTGAGCAGCTGGGCCTGGGGCATGCCATCAGTTGCGCCTTGCCCGCGGTGGGTGATCAGGATTTTGCCGTAATTCTGGCGGATGATCTCATCGCCGGCAGTTTTCAGCCCTGCCTGGCACAAATGCAGCGTGTTTATCAGGAATACGGCACTAGCGTACTGGCGGTGCAGCGCGTACCGCAGGAAGAAACCTATAAATACGGCATTGTGGAAGTCGACCCCGTGGGCCCCGGCCTGGGCGAGATCCGCAGCATTGTGGAAAAACCGGACCCCAAGGACGCCCCCTCAAATCTGGCCGTGGTTGGGCGTTATATCCTGACCCCGCGCATCTTCAAATTACTGGACCAGACAGTACCCGGCGCAGGTGGCGAGATACAGTTAACCGATGCCATACATCGCCTCATGGGGGAGCAAACCATACTCGCCTATGAATTCGAGGGCACGCGCTACGACTGCGGTAGTAAATTCGGTTATCTCAAGGCCAACGTCGAAATGGGCCTGCAGCATGAAGAAATCGGTGACGAGTTCAAAAACTACTTAACCGATCTGACCCGGTCCTGGGGTGAAGCGCCCGACGCAAAGAAGCAGGCAAAATGCTAGTGTTCCAGCTATTTGCTAGTATAAGCGTTAGTTGGTTTACCGGTTTCAACACACACATTTGAACGGGACGATTCAGCGGCCCGATTGGCGCATAACGCAAACTTATGAAGAGCGAACTCAACCAGAAATTCCTGCGCAATTCCCCGCTATTTGCTGCAAATGCCAGCTATATAGAGACTTATTACGAAGAGTTTCTTAAAGATCCTGACTCGGTTGAGCCGAGCTGGCGCCAATATTTCAGAGAACTGAACGAGGACAACGCCGCTCACGACGTGGCCCACAGCCCGATAAGGGATTCCTTCGTAGACACCACCGCCAGCGCCGGCCAGGGTGCGCGCAAACGCAGCAGCATGGATTCCGCGGCCGCGCAGAAACAGGCTGGAGTATTGCGCCTGATCAACTATTACCGGGTGCGCGGGCACCAGGTCGCCAATCTTGACCCGCTGGGGCTTTACGATCCGCCGCCGGTGGCGGATATGGACCCCAGTTTCCACGGCGTGGCCAAATCCGATATGGACGCCGTATTCAACACCGGCTCCCTGTTCGCCGCCGACGAGCTGCCCCTGCGCGACATCATCGACATCTGCCAGAAGGTGTATACCGACACAATCGGCGCGGAGTACATGTATATCACCGACACCACCCAGAAGCGCTGGATTCAGCGGCAACTGGAGGCCTCGGTAGGTCAGCCCCGGCTTGATGAAAAGCAGAAACTGAAAACCCTCAAACAACTGACCGCGGCCGAGGGCATCGAGCGCTACCTGCATACCAAATATGTGGGCCAGAAACGCTTCTCGCTGGAAGGCGCCGACAGCCTGATTCCGCTGCTGGACGAAGTCATACGCTCCTGCGCGCGCAACCACATGGACGAAGTGGTGATCGGCATGGCCCATCGCGGCCGTCTGAATGTGCTGATCAACATTCTCGGCAAATCCCCACAGGAATTATTCGACGAGTTTGAAGGCAAGTACGACGTAGACGAACTCAATATGTCGGGCGATGTGAAGTATCACATGGGCTTTTCCACCGACATCGAGATCGAAAACGAGCGCGTGCATCTGGTACTGGCGTTTAACCCCTCGCACCTGGAAGCGGTCAACCCGGTGGTGCAAGGCTCGGTAAAAGCCCGCCAGGATCGCCGTGACGATCCCGATTTCGACAGCGTGCTGCCGGTGCTCATCCACGGCGACGCTTCGTTTGCCGGGCAGGGCATCGTCATGGAAGCCCTGCAGCTTTCCCAAGCCAAGGGGTACGCTACCGGGGGCACGGTGCACATTATCGTCAACAATCAGCTGGGCTTTACCATGCCCAGCCCGATTACCGCTGAAATGCGCGAGTATTCACGTACTTCGCTGTACTGCACCGACATCGCAAAAATGCTGGAAGCGCCGGTGTTCCATGTGAATTCGGATGATCCCGAAGCCGTGGTGTTCGTTACCAAGCTGGCCATGGATTACCGTGCCACATTCGGCAAAGACGTGATTGTTGATCTGATCTGCTACCGCCGCCACGGCCATAACGAGGCCGATGAACCGGCGGTAACCCAGCCGATCATGTACGACCGTATCAAGAAAGAGCCCACCGCGCGCGCCAAGTACGCCAAACAGCTGGTCAAGCAGGGCATTATCAACAAGGACGAACCGGATCGCCTGTTCGAGGAATACCGCGGCGGGCTGGATCAGGGCAAGAATATCTCCCGCTCCACCCTGGGCATGGTCGGCAACGAATACACCGTGGATTGGGGGCGTTATACAAAGCACAAGTGGAATGATTCGGTCGACACTACCGTGCCGGTGGATACCATCCGCAAACTTTCCGACAAGCTGCTGACTTTCCCCGACGGGTTCGAGCTGCACAAACGCCTGCAACGGATTACCGAAGACCGGCGCAAAATGGCTGCGGGCGCAATTCCTATCGACTGGGGATTCGCGGAAACCATGGCTTATGCCAGCTTGCTGCAGGAAGGCTACGACATCCGCCTGTCCGGCCAGGATTCCGGCCGCAGTACCTTTTTCCATCGCCACGCCACCATTTACAACCAGAAAGACGGCAGTTGTTATATCCCGCTGGAAACCGTGGCCGAGAAAGAAGCGCATTTCGTGGTTAACGACACCTTGCTGTCTGAAGCGGGCGTGCTGGGTTTTGAGTACGGCTACGCAACGGCAGACCCGCAGGTGCTGGTGATCTGGGAAGCCCAGTACGGCGATTTCGTTAACGGCGCGCAGGTTGTTATCGACCAGTTCATATCGTCGGGCCAGGCCAAGTGGGAGCGCATGTGCGGGCTAACGATGCTCCTGCCGCACGGCTATGAAGGCCAGGGGCCGGAGCATTCCTCCGCGCGGCTCGAGCGTTTTCTGCAGTTGTGCGCCGAGCGGCACATGCTGGTGGTTGTGCCTTCCACGCCGGCGCAGATGTTCCACATGCTGCGCCAGCAAATGGTGCGCGATTTACGCATGCCTCTGGTCGTGTTCTCGCCCAAAAGCCTGTTACGCTACCGGATGTCGGTGTCTTCGCTGGAAGATCTGGCGCACGGCCACTATAAAATGATCATCGACGAATACGATGATATCGACCCCGAAAACATTACCCGTGTGGTGTTTTGCAGCGGCAAGCTTTATTTCGACCTGTACGAGGCGCGTGCCGAGCAGGAACTCGAGCATGTTGCACTGGTGCGTATCGAGCAGCTTTACCCGTTTCCGGCCGATGAATACGCGGCCATTGTTGAACGCTATAGCAACGCCGAAGAGGTCGTGTGGTGCCAGGAAGAGCCTGAAAACCAGGGCGCCTGGTACCAGATCAAGCACCGTCTTCAGGTGCCGCTGAGTAACGAGCATACCTTGCTGTACGCCACGCGCCCCGGCGCTGCGACCACCGCGGTCGGGTATCACAAACTGCACGTAAAGCAACAGAAAGCGGTTGTGGAAGGCGGCTTGAACGGCGGCAGCGAGTTGATCGAAAAAGGCAGCATCCGCACGCGTACAAGCAAGCAATAAGCAGCTCATTACACTTAACTAACGAACAATTCAGCAGGAACATATCGCATGAGCATCGAAGTCAAGGTTCCCGAACTACCGGAATCCATTACCGAAGCCACAGTAGGCGCTTGGCACAAGCAGGCGGGCGACGCGGTGGATCGGGACGAAAACATCCTTGACCTGGAAACCGACAAGGTTATGCTGGAAGTGCCCGCCGAGTCGGCCGGCACGCTCAAGGAAATCCGCGCGCAGGAAGGCGAAACGGTCAAGTCCGGCGACATCCTTGCGATTATCGAAGCTGGCGACGGTAGCGCAGCATCTTCCAACGACGAAGATGAAGCCGAAGACGATAGCGCAGCGGACACGCAAGAGGATGCTCAGGACGAGCCGCCGGCGTCGTCTAAAGACGCTGACGAAGATGAAGATGACGACAGCGACGCGGATGAGCCCACTCCGAGTCCGGCGGCACGCAAGCTGATCGACGAACACGGACTCGCTATTGAAAGCATCAAGGCCACCGGCAAGGATGGCCGTATTACCAAGGCTGACGTGCAAGAGGCCGCGGAGGCCCGGGACAAGGATAAGGATAAGGGCAAGGATAAAAAAGAATCGCAGCCCGCGAAATCTGAAGAAAAAGAAAAGAAATCACCGCAGGAAGAGTCCTACGAAACCGCGGACCGCGCCGCCATGTCCAGCGCCGCTGGCGAACGCATGGAAGAGCGCGTCTCAATGACCCGTATTCGTGCACGCATTGCCGAGCGCCTGCTCGATGTGTCCCAGAACACGGCGATGCTCACCACCTTCAACGAGATCGACATGCAATCGGTGCGCGATGTGCGGGCGCGCTACAAGGACAAGTTCCTGAAAGATCACGATGTGCGTCTGGGCTTCATGTCCTTCTTCGTCAAGGCCGTGATTGAAGGCTTGAAACGCTTTCCGATCGTAAACGCCAGCATCGACGAAACCGACGTGGTTTACCACGGTTATTACGACATCGGCATCGCGATATCTTCACCGCGCGGCCTGCTGGTGCCGGTATTGCGCGACGCCGACCAGATGAGCTACGCCGAGATCGAGGAAAACCTCGGTGCGCTAGGCAAGCGTGCGCAGGAAAGCAAGATCACCATGGACGAGCTCAAGGGCGGCACCTTCACCATTACCAATGGCGGGGTCTTCGGGTCGATGTTGTCCACGCCAATTCTGAACCCGCCGCAAAGTGCGATTCTGGGTATGCACAACATTACCGATCGCGCGGTCGTGGTCGACGGCGAAGTCGTGGTGCGGCCCATGATGTACGTGGCCCTGTCCTACGACCATCGACTGATTGATGGCCGCGACGCGGTGCTGTTTCTGCGTACCCTTCAAGAGCTGATTGAAGACCCGGCGCGTTTGCTGTTGCAGATTTAGCATGCAAGTACCGAACGCGTCTGTGCAACGGCCATCATTACATCAGGATCATACATGAGCGATAAATACGATCTAGTAGTCATCGGTGCCGGCCCGGCCGGTTATGTGGCCGCCATCCGCGGTGCGCAGCTGGGCATGTCGGTAGCCTGTATTGATAAATGGCTGGACCCGGAAGACAAGCCGTCGCTGGGCGGAACCTGCCTGAATGCTGGCTGCATCCCCTCCAAGGCGCTGCTGGAATCCTCCGAGCTATATCATCGCGCGCAACACGACTTTGCAGATCACGGATTGAAACTTGAGAAAGTTTCGATGGATGTGGCGCAAATGCAGAAGCACAAAGGACAAGTTGTCGACGCGCTAACCGGCGGCATCGGCGGATTATTCAAAGCCAATGGCGTGGAGTGGCTGCAAGGCACGGGCCAGGTCAAGGATACAGGCAAGGTTAATTTCAAGGCCCACGGCAAGGACAGCAAGAAAGAAATTCTCAACACCGAGCATATTATTATTGCCAGCGGCTCGGAACCGGTAAAAATTAAAGTCGCACCGGTAGATGGCAAGCTCATCGTGGATTCCACCGGCGCGCTGGAATTTGAAGAAGTCCCCGAAAGACTGGGTGTTATCGGCGCCGGTTATATCGGTGTGGAACTCGGCTGCGTGTGGTCGCGTCTGGGCTCGGAAGTGGTTTTACTCGAAGCACTCGATACTTTTCTGCCCATCGCCGACCAGCAAATAGCGAAAGAAGCCTTCAAGCAGTTCAAAAAACAGGGTCTGGACCTGCGCATGGGCGCACGCGTGATTTCTGCCAAGGTCAACAAAGACCAGGTGGAGGTGGAATATCAAAGTGGTGAAGACAAGCACAAGGAAACCTTCGACAAGCTCATTGTTGCCGTCGGCCGGCGGCCGTTTACCGAGGGTCTGATTGCCAAAAGCGCACGCATTGAGCTCGACGAACGCGGCTTTGTATCAGTCAATGATAAATTCCGTACCGGCCTGCCCGGGGTGTATGCGGTTGGGGATGTCATCGGCAGCCCCATGCTCGCACACAAGGGCATGGAAGAGGGCGCCGCCGTAGCAGAAGTCCTGGCGGGGCAAAAACCGCACGTGAATTATCACACCATTCCTTCCGTGGTTTATACCGCGCCAGAAATTGCCTGGGTGGGCAAGACCGAAGAACAGTTGAAATCCGCCGGTACAGAGTATCGTAGTGGCATTATCCCATTTGCCGCCAACGGCCGCGCCAAGGCCATGGGCCAGCAAATCGGCATGGTCAAAATTCTGGCGGATGCCAAAAGCGACGAGATATTGGGGGCGCACATGCTGGGTCCGTATGTATCAGAATTGGTGCAGGAAATCGTAGTAGCCATGGAATTCCACGCCTCCAGCGAGGATCTCGCACGCATTATTCACGGCCACCCCTCCCTGTCGGAAAGCGTGCATGAGGCTGCGCTGGCGGTGGATGACCGGCCCATACACTTCGCCAAACCGAAACGCTCCAAATAAGCTCGCGGCAGCAAACCGGGTAAAGCCCGCCATGGCCGGCAACGATCGCGAGAAAAGCCTCGCCGCAAAACCCGAGGACTCCGAGCCTTCGGAAAGCAAAAAGCAGGCCCGGGAAAAGCGCTTGCTGCCGCTATCCCTGGGCGCGCTCGGTATAGTTTACGGCGATATCGGCACCAGCCCGATTTACGCCTTGCGCGAGGCTTTTCATGGCCACGACGCCGTTTCGACCAATGCCAACAGCCTGATGGGAATACTGTCGCTGATCCTGTGGTCGCTGCTTATCGTCATATCCGCCAAATATCTGCTGTACGTCATGCGTGCCGGCAACAAGGGCGAAGGCGGGATAATCGCGCTGGTGGCGTTGATTAACCCCTGGCGTGCCTCGCCGGGGAGTTCCCGGCATATATTGATGATTACTGGCCTGTTCGGCGCCTGCCTGTTATACGGTGACGGTACGATTACGCCAGCCATTTCCGTGCTCAGCGCGATCGAAGGCCTGGAAACCCTGACCCCCGCCTTCAAACCCTTTGTGGTGCCGATTACTGTGGGCATTCTGGTCGCCTTGTTTCTGTTGCAACAGCGCGGCACCGGCGGCATCGGCAAGTTATTTGGCCCGGTTATGCTGGTCTGGTTTGCTGTGCTTGCCGCACTCGGTGTGTCCGGTATCGTACAGGCGCCGCAAGTGCTGGCCGCAGTTAATCCCTGGCTGGGTATTAGCTTTCTGGCCAGCAATGGGCTCGGCGGTTTTCTGGTGCTGGGCACCATATTTCTGGTGGTTACCGGTGGTGAAGCCTTGTATGCAGACATGGGCCACTTCGGCATCAAGCCCATCCGTTACGCGTGGTTTGGCCTGGTTCTGCCGGCGCTGGTGCTGAATTACTTCGGCCAGGGCGCCATGCTGTTATCGAATCCGGACATGGAACAGCCGTTTTACCAGCTTGCCCCCGGCTGGGCGAAGATACCGCTGGTGGCCCTGGCAACGGTGGCAACCATAATTGCATCGCAGGCGGTGATCTCCGGGGTATTTTCACTCACGCGCCAGGCTGTGCAACTGGGCCAGTTGCCGCGCATGAATATCGTACAGACTTCGCGCGAGGAATACGGCCAGATTTATATCCCCACAGTGAACTGGCTATTGATGACCGCTACCATCGCACTGGTTATCGGCTTTGGTTCGTCGTCCAATCTGGCTGCGGCTTACGGCGTGGCGGTGTCCACGGATATGGTCATCACCACGATACTGGCGTTTTTTGTCGCCCGCCGCTTCAACTGGCACCCGCTTGCGGCTGCGCTTATGACAGTGGGTTTTCTCGCGGTAGACCTGGCATTCGCCGGCGCCAACCTGTTCAAGATTCCCGACGGCGGCTGGTATCCACTGGTTATCGCCGCGTTGCTGTTCGTGGTTATGTCCACCTGGCGCGGCGGCCGGCAGCTCTTGGCTAAACGTCTTAGCGACGATACCGAACCGCTTGAAGATTTCCTCGGCCGTGTAAAGCAGGAGTCCCCGCGCCGTATTTCCGGCGCCGCCATCTTCATGACAGCTAATAAGCCGCGCACCCCACCCATGCTGTTCCGCCATCTGGAACACCACGAGGTGCTGCATGAAACGGTGCTATTGATGACAATCATCACCGAAGACGTCCCGCGCGTCCCGGCAAGCGATCGGCTTGAAATAGATGATCTCGGACAAGGATTCCATCGTGTTACCGTCCACTATGGCTTCATGCAAAATGTGAATGTGCCGGTAGCGCTCAAACTGTGCGGCGAATTTGGTCTGGACGTGGAACTGGATGAAGCCACTTATTACGTGGGCCGCGAAACCCTGATCCCCAGTGCCGACGTGCCCGGCATGATGCTCTGGCGCGAAAAACTGTTCGCCTTCCTGTCCCGCAACAGTGCACGCGCAACCGCGTTTTACGGCATACCGCACGAGCGGGTGGTGGAGTTGGGGATTCAGGTTGAGCTTTGAGTTTATATGCTCGCGGTTTCGGTTGAATTAGCTTTCGAGTACTTGTCACCCTTGGGTTTCGCCTTGATGGCGACCAAAGGGGCCGCATTGCGGCAGCCCCTTTGGAATCCCCGGCGCACCCCAATCGCTTGTTCTCCGGGAAACTAATGTTTTCCGGAGAATGCCCGAGCGTCCATTACGGCATGGCCGGGTCGGGTTCGATACGCGTCCTGCGTAACGAACCCTAAGCGATACATCCCTGTATCGCTTCCCCTATGCCTCCACGGCCACTCGGCAAGCGCTAAAGGGGGATTGAAGCAGGGTTTTGGCCGACTTCGTCCGTATTAAAATAGGCTGGCTACGCCAGCCACAAGACCGCTTCGCTTTATCCCCTTGGGCGCGAGCCGAGCACTGCAGCGGGCCGAGAGGCGGCGCACACAGGACGTGTGCGCGTCTACCGCCTGGCCAGGGATGGCCTGTCGGCAGACCCCTCGGCACGTGAAGCGCACAGGGGACAATTTAATGCGGGGACCGCGTTAAATGGCTCGCTTCTTTTGCCTACTTTTCTTGCGCGACAAGAAAAGTGGGGCGCACACGCAGTGCGAAACCATAGGTTGAGAAGAACTCAAAACCCAAATCCAAACCGTATAATTTCGACAAACCCATAACCCGTTACAATCCAACCGATACAAACACAACGCATTCAGCGGTATCATCGCGTATCCAAATCACGCGCCAACAGATGAGACAAACCAGTGGCAGGACACAGTAAATGGGCCAATATCCAGTTCCGCAAGGGCGCCCAGGATAAAAAGCGCGGCAAGATATTCACCAAGCTCATCCGCGAGATCACGGTCGCCGCGCGCATGGGCGGTGGCGATCCCAACACCAATCCGCGCCTGCGTCTGGCTATCGACAAGGCCTACGCCCAGAACATGCCCAAGGATAACGTCGAACGCGCCATAAAGCGCGGCACAGGCGAGGGCGGCACCGATAATTACGAAGAAGTCCGCTACGAAGGCTACGGCCCCAACGGTACCGCCATCATGGTCGACTGCATGACAGACAACCGCAATCGCACGGTCGCCGAAGTACGCCACGCGTTTTCCAAGCACGGCGGTAATCTCGGCGCAGACGGCTCGGTAGGCTATTTGTTTGACCGCAAGGGCGTGTTCAGTTTTTCGCCGGAAGTGGACGACGAACCTGTGCTGGAAGTCGCGATCGAGGCTGGCGCCGAAGACATCGCCGAGTACGAAGACGGCTCGTTTAATGTGCTAACCGCACCGGAAGACTACGAGGGCGTCAAGCAGGCGCTTGAAGACGCCGGGTTCGCGGCGGAGCAAGTCGATGTCACTATGCGCCCGGCGACCACGGTGGATCTGGACGACAGCGACACCGAATCCTGTCTGAAACTACTGGACGCGCTGGAAGACCTGGATGACGTGCAAAACGTCTATTCCAACGCAGAATTCTCCGAAGCCGCGCTGGAAGCGGGCTAAGCGCTTTGGGTTCTGCGGGCAAGGATCGCATTCTGGGCATCGACCCCGGTTCGGTAATTACCGGCTATGCCGTTATCGAAATCGAGGGCCAGAAAACACGACTGCTGCGCGCAGACTGCCTGCGCCTGCCCAGCGCACCGCTGGCCGAGCGCCTGGGCCTGATATACCACGGTATTTGCGCCGTTATCGAGGAGTTGCAACCCAGCGAAATGGCCGTAGAGGAAGTATTCGTAAGCCGTAATCCTGCCAGCGCAATCAAGCTCGGCCAGGCCCGTGGCGCGGCTATTTGCGCCGGCTCGGCAACGCACCTGCCGGTGGCCGAATACAGTCCTGCGAAAATCAAACAGGCGATTGTCGGGCGCGGCGCGGCCGACAAACAGCAAATACAGCATATGGTGCGGATGCTGCTTAATCTGAAAGAAGTGCTGCAAGCTGATGCGGCCGATGCCGCGGCGGTGGCTTTGTGTCATCTGCATCACCGCCAGACTGCGACCCGTATGGCGGCGCAGGGCGTAACGGGCCTAGCCCGATGATTGGCCTCCTGAAAGGCCTGCTGGTGGAAAAACAACCGCCTGTGCTCATTCTGGATGTGGGCGGTGTCGGCTATGAAGTTGAAGCGCCGATGTCCACGTTTTATAGCCTGCCGAAAATCGGCGAAAGCGTAACCCTGCTAATCCATATGGTGGTGCGTGAGGATGCGCTGCTGCTTTATGGTTTCGCCACGCAGGCGGAAAAAAAGCTGTTTCGGGAGCTCATCAAAATTAGTGGCGTCGGCGCCAAAATGGCCCTGACCATCCTCTCCGGCAGCAGCGTCGATGACTTCACCAACACCGTGGTTGCCGGCGATGCCGATAGACTGACTGGCCTGCCGGGCGTGGGCAAAAAGACCGCTGCACGCCTGATTGTAGAAATGCGCGACCGCCTGGGCAGCCCGGATATGTTGCCTGCAGGCATGTCGTTGCAGGCCGATGGCGGCGGGTCTGATCCAATCAGCGAGGCGCATCATGCCCTTACAGCCCTCGGCTACAAGCCGCAGGAAGCCACGCGCCTGTTAAAAGACCTGGCCAGCGAAAACGCCAGTAGCGAAGAACTTATCCGTCTGGCCCTCAAACGGGCGATAAAATAAGCCTATGGAAGACAGCCCAGAACGTCTGATTACCGCTGACGCCGCACCCGAAGAAGACGCGGTTGACCGCGCGCTGCGGCCACGCCGTCTGAGCGAGTACATCGGCCAGCAGCCGGTGCGCGAACAACTGGGCATATTCATCGAAGCTGCCCGCCGGCGCGGTGAGGCGCTGGATCATGTCTTGATCTACGGCCCGCCGGGCCTGGGTAAAACCACCCTGGCGCACGTTATCGCCAACGAAATGGAAGTGGGCTTGCGGCAAACCTCGGGGCCGGTGCTGGAGCGCGCCGGTGACCTGGCAGCGCTGCTGACCAATCTCGAACCCAACGACGTACTGTTCGTGGATGAAATCCATCGCCTCTCGCCGGTGGTCGAGGAAGTGCTGTATCCGGCGCTGGAAGATTATCAAATCTACATTATGATCGGCGAAGGCCCGGCGGCGCGTTCCATCAAACTCGATCTGCCGCCCTTTACCCTGGTCGGCGCGACTACCCGTGCCGGCTCGCTGACTTCGCCACTGCGCGATCGCTTCGGCATCGTGCACCGGCTCGAGTTCTATAATGAACAAGACCTGCGCAGCATTGTTGACCGCTCGGCTGCGATTATGGGCGTGGGTATCGACGCCGCAGGCAGCGCCGAGGTCGCACGCCGCTCGCGGGGAACCCCGCGCATTGCCAATCGTCTGCTTCGGCGGGTGCGCGATTACGCCGAAGTCCGCGCTGATGGCCATATCGACGGCGCGGTTGCCACCGCTGCCATGGATATGCTCGATGTGGATCAGTACGGCCTGGACCTGATGGACCGCAAGCTATTACTGGCATTAATGGAAAAATTCGACGGCGGCCCCACCGGTGTGGAAAGCCTGGCCGCGGCCGTAGGCGAGGCGCGCGATACTATTGAAGACGTGATCGAGCCTTATTTAATTCAGCAGGGTTTCATGATGCGCACCCCGCGCGGGCGCGCAGCCACGAAACTGGCCTACCAGCATTTTGGCCTGAAAGCACCGGCCAGCCGCGGCGCCATCAACCCTGATCTGTTCGAAAGCTAGTGTCCTTGTGATGATGAACGAGCTATCCGGTGTCAAAGCGGGTTTCCAGTGGCGGATACGGGTGTATTACGAAGACACCGATGCGACCGGCGTGGTGTATCACGCCAATTATTTAAAATATTTCGAGCGCGCGCGTACCGAATGGCTACGCAGTCTGGGCATGGAACAGGAATTCATGCGCAGGGAATTTAATATGGCGTTTACGGTCGTATCCGCACACATCGACTTCAAACGCCCGGCGCGGCTCGACGATGAAGTTCAGGTATCCGCAAGCCTGTACAAGCAGGGCCGCGCCAGTCTGGACTTTAGCCAGGCGATACAACTAAATGAGACACTATTGACCAAAGCGCGCTTTCGCATCGCCTGTGTCAGCGCCGATCAGTTCAAACCGTGCGCCCTTCCGGGCGTGCTGGTACAAGCCTTTTCGACCGAAACATTTCAGGAGTCGCAATGAACGTTGATGCCGATCTTTCCCTCTGGGGGCTGGTACTGCAAGCCAGTTTTCTGGTGCAAATGGTCATGTTTGGCCTGCTGGTGGCTTCCATCGCCTCCTGGATTGTCATTTACAACAAGCGCCGGCTGCTACGCTCCACCAACGACGAGGTCGAATGGTTTGAGGACCGTTTCTGGTCCGGCGGTAACCTGAATGACATTTACACGGAAGTCATGCAGCGCGGGGACGAACACGTGGGCTTGCAAGCCCTGTTTCGTGCCGGATTCGAGGAACTGCGACGACAACGCGCCGACGGGCGCGCCAAGTCCGAGGAAGTCGTGGCCTCGGTACAGCGTGCGATGCGGGTGGTTATGGCGCGCGAGGTTGAACGCCTGGAACACGCTCTGGCGATGCTGGCCACCGTCGGTTCTACCAGCCCCTATGTCGGCCTGTTCGGCACCGTATGGGGCATCATGAACGCCTTTATTGCGCTCGGTAACGTCAAGCAGGCGACGCTCTCACAAGTCGCACCCGGTATTGCCGAGGCCCTGATTGCCACCGCCATGGGCCTGTTCGCGGCTATTCCAGCCGTAATTGCCTATAACTTCTTTACCAACAAGGTCGATGGCCTGGAAAGCCGCTATCAGACCTTCATGGAAGAGCTGGCCGGCATTGTCGAACGCGGCGTGCATGCGGATACGAGCAAGGTTAGAAAGTAACTTGAAAAAGATATTCAAACCACAAAGAACACGAAGGACACAAAGAATTTTGTTTGTCTTTCCTCCGTGCTCTTCGTGTTCATTGTGGTTAACGCCTTTTCTGTATTCTTGCGGAGACTACTAAATGGCCACAGGAAAAAGACGCCTCGCGAGCGAGATCAACGTGGTGCCCTACATCGACGTGATGCTGGTGTTGTTAATCATATTCATGGTTACCGCACCGCTGCTGACCACAGGCGTGGAAGTGGACTTGCCCAATGCGCCGGCACAACCACTGGAATTCAACGAAGATAACGAACCGCTCATTCTTGAGGTGCGAAGCGACGGCAGCCTGTATCTGAATATTGGTGCCGACCCGCAGCAACCGGTGAGCGAGCAGGAAGTAGTCAATCTGGCCAGTATTGCCCTGCAAAAGCGCCCTGAGCGCGCCGTGGCCGTGCGCGGCGACAACGCCGGTGCCTACGGCGACGTGGTGCGCGGCATGGTGTTGCTGCAAAGCGCGGGGGCGATAAAAGTAGGGCTGCTTACCGATAATCTGCCCGAAGAAGAACAGACGCAGTAACGCCGTAGCATGTGGAGATATCTGCAAGAAAATTGGCGCGCAATACTGTTTGCGGTCGGCCTGCACGTGCTGCTGGTTACACTCCTGGTGCTGGGCGTGAGCTTCAGTAACATAATCCCGTCCGGTGGCAGCAATCCGGAACAGGTGGTGAACGCGGTTGTGATCAATTCCGGGGCCCTGCCGGCGCCGCCCAAACCGCAACAACCGCCGGAACCCGTGCCTGAACCCACCCCGGAGCCCGAACCTGCACCGGAACCAGAACCCGCGCCGGAGCCCGAGCCCAAACCTGATCCCGATATAGCACAGCAAAAAGCCGAGGCCGAACAGAAAGC
>JBDNIO010000159.1:0-13401 GCA_041688215.1 Salinisphaeraceae bacterium
AGGCGCTCCCGTGGCCAACATATTAAACAATGGGCGCGGCCATTGGCTGCGCGCTGCGCCTTGCCACGAACACGGGCAGTCTTGCTGCATATGACAATATTAGTTTGAAAGAGCACTGGAGGGCATATGCTTGTGCAAATTCTTGTTACCGCGGGTGTCAGCGCCGTTACCACGGTTATCCTCGCCGGCCTGCTTTATTGGCTCTTGCTGCGCCCGCGTCTGGAGCAACAGATGGCCGCAGCAATTCGAGAGATAGCAGCCGGCGTAAAACGCGGGGTTGAAGTCGCCGGGGTTGAAATGCTGCCTGAGTTTCGCACCCAGGTTCGGGAGGGGTTTCTCGAAGCCATAGCGCAGTGGCCTTCCAGTGAATTTCGTAACGTCACCCGCACCGGCGCGGAGATTGTGGAAGATGGCCTGAGTACCCTGTTCGGTCGTCGGCCCAAGAAGTAGCTCACTCGGCTGATAATTCACGCAACCCGGCTGGTAATTATTGGCTTGCTCAATGTTATTTTTCGCGGGAATGTGTCAGAATTATCCTACGTTACGTAAACAACTCAGCGCGTTCCTGCTGTTATGAAGCGACTTATACATATTCTCTTCGTCATGCTTGCTGCATCAAGCGTGCCCGCACTTGCGCAATCCGAGGTCATTAGTGGTCTGCCCGGGATCGATGGCATTTCACCGATTTTACAAGTGCCCGCGGCGGACCCGGCGTTATCCGATGGCCTTTTTGGTGAAGACCTGATCGATCTGCCTCTGCTGCAAGCACAAATCAGGATTTCCGAGTCGGTATCCGGCGGGTTACCCGGTATAGACGGGCTGAATTTTTCGCCCGAGGCATTTGCGCAAAGCATTTCATGGGATTGACCCGGCACTGATTCGCAGCGTTCTTGGGGGCTCCGACCCGCAGTTAATCCAGCAAATTACGCAAGACCTCTCAGCCGACCTCCCCGGCCTGGGCGAGTCCGAGAATGAGCAAACACAAACCCTGCCCGGGCTCGATGGTTTGCCGGTCGATTTGCCAGAGTAATAAAGCCTGCTCTGAACCTGACGCTGCCAGCTAACTCAGGTCTTATCATTTTTTATCTCAGCAAAAGCGTTCAGTGCGCGGCGCCGAGAGTCTTTCAAATCGACCAGGGGATGCGGGTAATGCCTGCCCAGTTCGATATGGGCTGTCTTTAACACCTCACTCGGTGCGGTCCAGGGCCGGTGCAGGTATTTGTTGGGCAGGGCTGCGATTTCCGGTACCCATTGACGCACGTAGTGCCCGTCCGGGCCGAACCGCTGCCCCTGCAGCGCCGGATTAAAATACGGAAATAGGGCGCCGCATCGGCCCCGCACCCGGCCACCCACTGCCAGCCCAGCGTATTGTTGGCCAGATCCGCATCCACCAGAGTGTCCCAGAACCAGGCCGCCCCCTGTTGCTAGGGAACGAGCAGGTTTTTGGTAAGGAAAGACGCCACGACCATGCGCACGCGATTGTGCATCCAGCCGCAATGCCATAACTGACGCATGCCGGCATCTACCATCGGTATGCCCGTCTGGCCGCGCTGCCAGCATTGCAGGGCCTGGTCGTTGTAATCCCAGGAAAAGCGCTTGAAACGTTCATCCAGCGGCTTGTCCGGGGTTTGCGGAAAGTGGTAAAGCAGGTGGTGTGCGAATTCGCGCCATGCCACCTCGCTCAAAAACCGGTTTGCGCCGCGGGTGAGTTCAACACGCCCGGTTTCTGCCAGATGCTCGTGTACGCGATGCCAGATTTGCCGCGGACCCAACTCGCCAAAATGCAGGTGCGGAGACAGGCAGGACGTTCCCGAGCGCCCGGGGATATCACGCGCGGCGTCGTAGTGCTCGAGCGACTCCTGGATAAACGTTTCTAGCGCCGTGTGGGCGCCGTCTTCGCCAGGCGACCAAGCTTGGCGAATGCCGCTGTCCCAGCCAATGGCGGGCAGCAGGTCCAGGCTATCCAGCGTATACGAGCCGATTGCGGACCAGACCGCGGACAGGGCGTCGGGCATCCCAGCGGTTTTTGCATTTGGCGCTTTTCAAGGTTACGCCAGAGCGGCGTAAAAACCTTGTAGGGATCGCACGCCTGGGTAGCAATCTGCCAAGGTTCACACAGCAGCGCTGCATTATAACTTTGTGCCGTAATACCGCTGTCCCGCAAGGCCTGCTTGATGCGCCTGTCGCGCGCAATGACGGTCGGTTCATAGAACCGGTTCCAGTAGACTGCCCGCGCGCCGGTTTCCTCTACCAGCTTCTCTAGTATTTCCAGGCTTTTACCCTGGCGGATTACCAGGCGCGATCCCAGCGCGCGCAGCGCCTGATCAAGCGCCTGCAAACTGAAATGCAACCACACCCGCTGCGCGCCCCCGGGCTGCCACGGCGCCTGTTCATCGGGCGCATGAATATATGCCGGCACGATAGCTTCGTGTTGGCAGGCCGCAACCAGTGCGGGATTATCTGCCAGCCGCAGATCGCGGCGTAACCAGACGATGGCGCGGTCTTTCATAAACTGCCCATGTTCGCTAAACGGCGACTAAAATTTGTATGCTGTGACATAACTCGCATTAAATGACGACGCATTATGACGATGCTTAAAAGCAAGTACGATGCCAGATATGCGCAAACTGTGGCGGAGGTTGCCACCCTGCTGAAACAGTCCCGGCGTGTGTTGGTGATTACCGGTGCTGGAATTTCGGCAGACTCCGGCCTGCCTACGTATCACGGTATTGGCGGCCTGTACGATGAGGCGCTTACCGAAGATGCGATACCGATAGAAGACGCATTATCCGGCCCCATGCTGCGCAAATCACCTGAAATAACCTGGAAATATATCAGTCAGATCGAGGCTGCCTGCCGCGGCACAGCTATAACCGTGCTCGGTAGCCAATGACACCGCTTCTCTTTTGAATTTCCGCGTTGTGATTTCTGCGTTGTTTGTTCATCTAACACCTCGTTGTGAACCATTGTATGATTCTTAACTCGGTGGCTGGGAATGTGGGGGAAGATCACTGTTCGGCGTAATGCCACATAGCGAGCATTCGCTTTATTCCCTCTCCCCACTGGAGCGGGGAGAGGGAGCAGTTCGAGTCGGCTTCCAGCCGACCATCTTTAAACTCCTCGTTTTCAAGACGAGGATCGTTCATTAGGTTCATTATCAGGCGGCTTTGGCGAACTCGATTTGTCCCCCGCTGTTGATATCCGCGGTAATGGTTTCGCCAGCGGAAAAATCACCGGAGAGTATGCGTTTGGCCAGTGGGTTTTCTATCAGAGTCTGTATAGCGCGCTTGAGCGGCCGGGCGCCGTAAACAGGGTCAAAACCGGCTTCTGCGAGCTTATCCAGTGCGGCATCGGTAATTTCCAGCTTGATATCCCGCTCGGCTAGCCGAGCTTCCAGCGCATGCATCTGGACTCGTGCGATTGCGCGGATTTCGGTTTTCGCCAGGGGATGAAAAACCACAGACTCGTCAATTCGATTGACGAATTCCGGCCGGAACTGCGCGGCCACCACTTCCAATACCGATTCTTTCATGGCGGCGTAGTTTTCTTCACCGGCCAGCTCCTGAATTAGCTGACTGCCCAGGTTGGATGTCATCACGATTATGGTATTGCGAAAATCCACAGTGCGGCCGTGGCCATCGGTGAGGCGGCCGTCGTCGAGCACCTGCAACAGCAGGTTGAAGACATCAGCGTGGGCTTTTTCCACTTCATCCAGCAAAATTACGGAATAGGGCTTGCGGCGCACGGCTTCGGTTAAATAGCCACCTTCCTCATAGCCCACATAACCGGGGGGCGCACCGATCAGGCGCGCCACGGAATGGCGCTCCATGAATTCACTCATGTCGATGCGCACCATCGCGTCTTCGGTGTCAAAGAGGAAACTTGCCAGGGTTTTACACAGTTCGGTTTTGCCGACACCGGTGGGACCCAGAAACAGGAAGGAGCCGATGGGCCGGTTAGGGTCGGAAAGCCCCGAACGCGAGCGCCTAATGGCGTCAGACACTGCGGTTACAGCCTCGTCCTGGCCGATGACTCTTTGATGCAGCGCGTCTTCCATGAGTAACAATTTTTCGCGTTCGCCTTCGAGCATCCGGGACACGGGAATACCAGTCCATTTGGATACGATTTCGGCAATTTCCTCGTCGGTTACGCTGTCGCGCAGCAGGGTTTTTCCTGCGCTTTCGGCAGCGTTGGCGGCAGTCAGGCGTTTTTCGAGATTGGGAATATCCTCATACTGTATCCGGGCGACCTGATTCAGATCACCGGCCCGGCGATGCTGTTCCATCTCCTGGCGCTTGTTATCGAGTTCTTCACGAATATTCGCAGCACCGGAGGCGGAGGCTTTTTCGGCTTTCCAGATTTCCTCCAGATCGGCGTATTCCCGCTCCAGATCTGTGATTTCCTCATCCAGCCTGTGCTGGCGTTTTCTGGAGGCTTCGTCCGTCTCCTTTTTTAACGCTTCGCGTTCGATCTTGAGCTGGATCAGCCGCCGCTCCAGGCGATCCAGGCTTTCCGGCTTGGAATCGATCTCGATGCGAATACGACTGGCAGCTTCGTCGATCAGGTCGATCGCCTTGTCGGGCAGTTTACGATCAGTGATGTAACGCGCAGACAGGCGCACGGCGGAGATGATCGCGCCATCGGTAATCTCTACCTTGTGGTGGACCTCGTAGCGTTCCTTTAAACCGCGCAGAATTGCCACGGTGTCTTCTACCGTGGGTTCGTCGACCAGAACTTTTTGGAAACGGCGTTCGAGCGCGGCATCCTTTTCAATGTTCTGACGATACTCATTCAGGGTGGTAGCGCCCACGCAATGCAATTCGCCTCGCGCCAGCGCGGGTTTGAGCATATTGCCCGCATCCATCGCACCTTCGGCCTTGCCGGCGCCGACCAGGGTATGGATTTCGTCAATAAACAGAATGATACGACCTTCCTGTTTCGAGAGTTCGCTGAGTACGGTCTTCAACCGTTCCTCGAACTCACCGCGATATTTGGCGCCCGCAATCAGGGCGCCCAGGTCCAGCGACAGCACACGCTTGTCTTTGAGCCCCTCGGGAACTTCGCCGTTGATTATGCGCTGCGCGAGGCCCTCCACAATCGCGGTCTTGCCCACCCCTGGTTCGCCGACCAGGGCCGGGTTATTCTTGGTGCGCCGGGAAAGTACCTGAATTATGCGACGGATTTCCTCGTCGCGCCCAATCACCGGGTCGAGCTTGCCCTGTTCGGCGCGCTCGGTCAGATCAATGGTGTATTTTTCCAGTGCGCCGCGCTGTTCTTCCGCATTGGGGGTATTTACATTTTCGCCGCCGCGCAGGTCTTCAATTGCCTGCTTCATTGTAGCCTTGCTGGCGCCGGCTGCCCGCATTAATTTGCCCAGCGGACCCTTGTCTTCCAGCGCGGCTAGCACAAACAGTTCGCTCGAGATGAAGTTGTCACCCCGCTGCTGGGCGGCCTTGTCGGTTAGATTGAACAGGCGATTCAAGTCCTGGCTCACCGCAATCTCGCCGGTTGCCGTGCCCACCCTGGGCAAGTCGGCAACCGTTTTCTGCAGGCTGCTGCGCAGGAATTTCACATCTACACCGGCGCTGTCCAGCAGGTGATGCACGCTACCGCCCTGCTGGTTAAGTAGCGCCAACAGCACGTGTGCAGGTTCAATTTGACTATGGTCCCGGCCAACGGCCAGACTCTGCGCGTCTGAGAGCGCCTGCTGGAATTTAGCGGTCAGTTTATCCATTCTCATCGGATTACCTCATAAAAAGCGTTGGCCGTTTTTTGTGCCCGTTATTGCCTTAATAGATAGGGTCGAAGCGCATTTATTCAAGCACTTAAGTGGCGTATTAGCGTAGTATACGAGGCTTGGGGGTGGGTAAGCCTTCGATGGCATTCGGCGTATTCACAAGTCGCCGTCGTTCTTTTTTATCGGGAGCAGACGTGACCAAATCCTATAAGGACCATGAGTTCATGATGGGCCTGGAAGCCCGGCCGCTTCGCATTCTTGCGGAATATCTGGAGCCGCGTGATCGCCTGCAACGCTATCAGGTACGCCGGTCACTGATTTTTTTCGGGTCTGCCAGAATCAGACCGAACAGCCCGGATAGTGTGGCCGACGCTGTGGACTACTATGCCGAAGCCCGGGCGCTGGCCGCGCGGCTGGCGCAGTGGACTACTGAACAGCACCAGGAGCTGGACCGATACCACATCTGTACCGGCGGTGGGCCGGGCATTATGGAAGCTGCGAACCGGGGCGCCAACGATGTAAACCCAGACCTGTCCATGGGCTACAACATCTCGCTACCGCAGGAACAGGGCTCCAATGCCTATATCAGTCCTAAACTGAATTTTTATTTTCATTATTTCTTCATGCGTAAATTCTGGTTCATGTATGTGGCGCATGGCCTTGTCGTTTTTCCGGGCGGTTTTGGCACCATGGACGAATTGTTCGAAATGCTTACCCTGATCCAGACGGGAAAGCAGGCACCGATCCCCATCATACTTTTCGGAAAAAAATTCTGGCAAAAATTAATAGATTTTGATTTCTTCGAGCAAATGGGTCTGATATCCAGAGCAGACCTGGACCTGTTCACCCTGGTTGAAACAGTGGACGAAGCTTTCGCTGCAATGTGCACCGCGCTGGAAGACAACATGGCCGCACAAAGTAACCGCGAATTTCCTAAAAAATCTTAGCCTAAAAAAGAGTTAGCCTGAAAAAGATTCTTGATTATGTCCCAAATTCAGCTAGCCCGTCATGCCGGATAAATGCGGAGCATTTATCCGGCATCCATGGACCCCGGATAGCCGCTGCGCGGCTTCCGGGGTGACGAGGTCAGGGGCTTGACGCCACCCGGCTGAGTTTGAAGCATAATCAGGAAAAGATTTGTAAGGGAAATACCCACAGTGCGTAACAAGTTCGTATTACTTTTGCAGTACAGCCTTTCGGTTGTACTGCTCATGGCCTGCCAACCCCAGGGTTTTGTAAGAGGCGGTGGCCCATCTGCGAGTCTTGAAGAGCCATCGCAGACCGCTACCAGGGAGGAAAAGCCTCGGGCGGTTCCACAACGAGAAAATGGACCGGAAGTACCTGACACACCTGCGGATCGTGAACCCACCGTAAAAGCCGAAGCCGAAAAGCCAGAGCAACCCGACACGAAAGCATCGGACAAAGCCCTGGCCCAGTGGTGCCGTGCAATTTCCGAGCGCTTGTTCAGCGTGTCGACGGAGCATTGCCAGGACCGTGGGTTTGTCGATAGCGGTTATCGTTCAGTCCACAATCGCATCATTGCGGTACGCGAGTTGCCCGCCGAGCAACAATCACAAATCGGCCGCGTATTGCTCATTGGTGGTACCCACGGCGATGAGTTGACCTCGGTGAGCCTGTCATTCTGGTGGTTGGACATGATTGAAGAAGCGCCCCGTGCTATCGCCTGGCAGGTCGCACCCGTTATGAATCCGGACGGTCTGTTAACCGAACCCGCACAACGGGTAAATGCCAATAATGTAGACCTTAATCGTAATTTTCCGACCCAGGATTGGCGTACAGAAAGTCGTGCGTACTGGCAGGAAGTGGGCAAGAAGCCGCGCCGCTATCCCGGTGAGACGGCTGCCAGCGAACCTGAAACCCGCTGGCTGGTGAATGCCGTGGAAACCTTCAAGCCCGATGTGATCGTGGCCTTGCATGCGCCTTACGGGGTGCTGGATTACGACGGGGAATATCCGCCACCGCTGAAACTGGGTGAACTGGTCTTGTATCGCCTGGGCGTATTTCCGGGCTCCCTTGGCAACTACGGCTCGCGTTTTCTGGGGATTCCGGTCATGACCGTGGAACTCAAGCACGCCATCCGTATGCCCAGCCGCGAGTAGGCTAGGCAAATGTGGCAGGATATGAATACCTGGCTACAGGACTATTTGCTTTCCAAACGTCAGCTAGTGGTCGAAAAGCCATCTGCTGCCAATGGGTGAATATTCCACCGGCTAAAGCCGGAGTGTAACGAGGTGAGCGTAGCGAAAAGGGTGAGGGGCAAAACCAGCCCGCGCCCCTCATCCTAACCTTCTCTCCGAGCAACGCGAGCTGAGCGCAGCGAGTGGGAGAAGGAAGTTGTTAAATGGCCGCCTAAGGGTGGAGGTTACGGATCCTGAATTCATGACTCTAAACACTGTCAGTAGATTTTTCCGGCCTGCTGCACGTATCGTGCAAGCACATTTGCTGCCTCTTGCCGCAGCACATCCCGGGTAACGCGAATGCCGCGGTCTGCCAGTGCGGCCTCCCATAATGGCGGCTTGCTGCCTTCATCGAATCCCACGGCCCGGATATCGGCATCGCGTGCGCCGCATACCAGGCGGCGTATGCCCGACCAGGGCAGGGCGCCTAGGCACATGGCGCAGGGCTCGGCGTTGGTCACCAGGGTTAATTCATACGCACTTAAATCCGGACTCCCAAGCACACTTTGTGCCAGGGTCAGCGCTACCATTTCTGCGTGCGCCAGCGAAGCGCCACTGGCAAATACCAGGTTGGGCGCTGCTGCAACCAGTCTGTCGTGTTGATCAAATACGGCGGCGCCAAACGGTCCGCCGTCGCCAGCATCAATATTACCGTTCGACAGCGCAACGGCCAGGCGCATCTGGGCCTCGTCCGTGCCGTAATCGGTTCCCGATTGCGCTACAACGTCAGCCACCCATGCCGGCAGTTGTATATGCCAGTTATCAGGTAAATTGCTATGCATCAATCTACGCCTAACCCGATTATTTTTGCAGCCTGCGCACGCGCAGGTTTAGCATTTCCACGGCTAGTGAAAAGCCCATGGCGAAATAGACGTAGCCCTTGGGAATTTGGAATGCAAGGCCTTCGCCTATCAGCGCCACGCCGATCAGAATAAGAAACGACAAGGCCAGCATCTTGATGGTGGGGTTGTTGTCCACGAAGCGCCCAACCGGGTTTGCAGCAATCATCATCACGATTATGGCCGCCACAATAGCGGCCATCATTACGGGAATATCATCGGCCAGCCCAACCGCGGTAATTACAGAATCCAGCGAAAACACGATATCCAGCAGGCCGATCTGGATGATTACGGCAAAAAAGCTGCTGGTGCCGGCTTTTTTAGCGGCGTTATTCGAACTGTCGGCCGCCGACTCCAGGCCCTCGTGTATTTCCAGCGTGCTCTTGGCCAGCAGGAAAAGGCCGCCGGCAATCAGGATGATGTCGCGCCAGGAAATAGCGAAATCCAGTACCGCGAACAGCGGTGTTGTCGCGCTCATGATCCAGGCGATTGATAGCAGCAACAATAGTCGGGTGACCATGGCGGCGCCCAGGCCGATAACCCGCGCGCGCTCCCGCTGATGTTCCGGCAGTTTGCCTGCAAGGATAGAAATGAAAACGATGTTGTCGATACCCAGGACTATCTCAAGCGAAGCCAGCGTGAGAAACGCAATCCACGCGGAAGGATCAGTCAGCAGTTCCATATGATCAGCCTGAACAACTTGGTGAGCAACAAAGGCCGGGAATTTAACACATTCCCCGTTATAGCCACTTGCACAAATTCGGTGCAAGGCGAAGCTCGTGTCGGCAAAACACTGCCCGCTAACCTCATGTATAGGTACATGGCACGAAAGCTGCTGATCTAAGAAACACGAAACAAACGTTGCGCCCCGGAGGAGCCAGACACCTATGTTGTTAACCTAAAGAATCCTGTATGTGTTGTCTGATGACGCTATCGAACCGGCAATAACGGCGCAGGTCGCAGAAATTTCCAAAGCGGTCGGCGCCCCGGTTTATCTGTTGGCTATTATCGCGCCCCGTTATGACTTGTGGCGCAATTCCAACGACGCACAATCCAAAGCCAGAGCGCAGGTGGAGCGCGCGGCCGAACAACTGCGTGCAAAACGGGCGCGCGTGGGTCATGCCCTGGTGGTAAAAGGCAACCAGGCCGTTGCGGCCATGGAAGCTGCGCAACGCATGCAAACCGACTTTATCGTAATCGGCGCCGGCGAACAGGCGCGCGAGCAGCCCGGTTTCGTGCGTACAACAGCGAAAACGCTGGCGCGCACCGCTGAGCAGCATGTCTGGATTTGCAAACCAAAAGCCGATGCCGCCCTCCAACACATTCTGTGCGCCTTCAATGAAAGCCGAGGTTCGGCCGATGGGATTCGTGTGAGTATTGATCTGGCGCGGCAATTCAACGCAAAAATGCAATTATTCAGCGCCTTGCCCCCGCCACCGGCAGGGATGCTCGGTGGCGACGAGACCGAGCGCGCGGAAGCGCAGGAAGCCGCCAGCCGTGCTTTGATGGATCAGCGCGCCAGCGTTATTGAAGGCTTTAATTTCAGTGGTGTAACACTGGCGCGCAACCTGTGCTGGTCGGAGCTGGTCTCAACCGTCGTGCTCACGGAAGCAGACAAACACCGCGATGGTCTGCTGGTAATGGGGGCGGCTGGGCGCCGGCGTTTCCCCACCATGATGCTGGGTAACACCGCGGAAAAGATTCTGGGCTTGTGCCCCTCGTCGTTACTGATCGTGAAGTAGCGACCTACAACAGGTTTTTGCGTTTGGCGCGCAAATAATCAACGCGTTCGTCCACATCCCAGACCTTTGGCAGTAAGGTCCACGAAAGTTGCAAGCGGTGCAGCCGCCGCCGCGTTTGCGACATAACCGCGGGCGTACTCCAGCGTATATTGTGAAACAGCCGCGGCGCGGCGATGCGCGAGCCGACCAGCGCATAGCCGCCGTCCTCAGTGGGCGAGAACACGCAGTCGTCGCCCTCGTGCAGTGCATCGAGCGCATCGTCAAGGTGATCCGGCTCCAGCACCGGACAATCACCGCCAATAATCAGTGCGTAATCACAGCGGCGCAGCGTTCGCCTTAATGCGCCCTGCATCTTCTGCCCCAGATTGCCTTCGGGTTGCCGGCGTAAACGCACCCCCCATTTACGCCGGCAATGGAAGAAAAACGCGTGCTGCGTGTCCGGCGCGCACCACAAATGTACCGGCGCCAGATTCGCATTAACTGCCATTTCTATATTTCGGCTCAACAGTTCGCGATAAACCTTTGCGGCCCGCGGATAGCCGATATCCCGCCCCAACCGGGTTTTACAAGTGCCCGGTACCGGTGACTTGGCGAAGATAATTATACGGCCGCGTGGATATAGCATCAGCTTACATTCTTAATCTTGATTAGACTCGAAACTTAGCTACGGTCATTGCGAGGAGCCGAGCGAAGCGAGCTGAACGAAGTGAACGCGACGCGGCAATCTCTAAAACCCTGGATTGCCGCGCGCTTTCAGCGCTCGCAATGACATGAAACCTAGTACATTCTGGCTTAGGCTGAGTTTCAGGTCTAATCAGGTTCTTAATTGGTAAGGAAAACATCATCAAGCTTGCTAGTTCCCGCGATAACGATGCTAGAATACGCGCCCGCTACGGCGGTGTCTTAATTCAGCGAGTTATCCGCCGCAACAAACATGAACGAAGAATTTCGTACATGGATGTATGAACGCGAAGCCGCAAAGCGGCGTAGCGAGGATAAACGTAAACTCGTTTTCGGTTATCCGCACCAAGGACTTGGGCAGGAGCCCAATGTCCAATCTAATTTGTACATGGATGTACAAACGCGAAGCTGGCATAGCCAGCGTAGCGAGGACCACTGGAAACTTGTTTTCGGTGGTCCACACCGAGGACTTGGGCAGGATGCCCAATGTCCAATCTAATGAGGGGCTGTAGCTCAGTTGGGAGAGCGTCGCGTTCGCAATGCGAAGGTCGGCGGTTCGATTCCGCCCAGCTCCACCATTTAATTCGCCAGGAGAATTGATAAGGGATTACGGCATAGCAAGGAACCGCCGAATGCAGCTATGCTGCGCTCACTGACGTTCGGGTTCGATTCCGCCCAGCTCCACCATTTAATTCGCCAAGAGATTGATAAGGGATTACGGCATAGCAAGGAACCGCCGAGTGCAGCTACGCTGCGCTCACTGGCGTTCGGGTTCGATTCCGTCCAGCCGCACTAGCAGAAACAACGGTCTACGGTTTCCTCTAAAACCTTCTTTACTGCCTCACGTGCTTCCAACACTCACCCAAGGTAATTCGTCATTCCGGAAAATGCGCAGCATTTATCCGGAATCCATGCGGATATTGGCGATGGCTTGCGGGTTTCACTTCGTTGCATTAGCTACGTAATCCCGAAATTATGCGCTGTTACCCCGAGTACATATTAGCGTTGCTTCTGTCGTAATTGCGATACTGCAAGTGAAACGGTCACCTCAATCCGGATAACGGACGCGATAACCCTATGACCCCTGAAGCCCTCAAACACCTCGAAGACCAACTGTGGAAAAGCGCGGACGACCTGCGCGCCAACTCCGACCTGGCCAGCAACGAATACGACACGCCCGTGCTTGGTCTGATATTCCTCAAGTTTGCCGACGGCAAATTCAAGCAGCACAAAAAAGCTATACAGGCCGAGTTTGAAAAGCTCAAAGGCGGGCGGCGCGAAAGAAAGATGGAAGACATCGCCATCGAGTACTGCGGTTTCTGGCTGCCGGAAAACGCCCGCTACGACTATTTGCTGGGCTTGTCTGAAGACGAAGACATCCCGCAAAAGCTCAAAGACGCCATGACCACCATCGAGCAGTACAAGCCCGAACTCGAAGGCGTATTGCCCAAGGATGAATACTTCGCCCTAACCCGCAACCCCAACCACACCGGCCTGCCTAACCGGCTGCTGAAAAACTTTGCCAATATCCCGGACGATGCCGGCGGCGATCTGTTCGGCAAAATATACGAATACTTCCTCGCCAAGTTCGCACTGGCAGAAGGCCAGGGCGGCGGCGAGTTCTTCACGCCCACATCCGTAGTGCGCTTAATGGTCGAAATTATCGAACCCCACGGCGGCAAGGTGTTTGACCCCGCCTGTGGTTCCGCTGGCATGTTCGTGCAATCCGCCCGCTTTGTGGATGAACACCGGCAAGCCCTAAAAAACGACAAGAAAGGCGATCTCGATCTATTCGTCTGCGGCCAGGAGAAAACCCTGGCCACCGTCAAACTGGCCAAGATGAACCTCGCGGTCAACGGCCTGCGCGGCGATATCCACCAGGCCATCAGCTATTACGAAGACCCGGCCTACAGCCTGGGCAAATTTGATTACGTGCTGGCCAATCCGCCGTTTAACGTGGACGAGGTGAACTACAACGGCGTTAAAGACGACCCGCGCTTCAACACCTACGGCGTGCCTAGACGTAAGACCAAGAGCAAAGGCAAGGCGGACGAGGAAACCGTCCCCAACGCCAATTATCTGTGGATTAACCTGTTCGCCACCTCGTTAAAAGCACAAGGCCGCGCCGCGCTGGTTATGGCCAACTCCGCAAGCGATGCCCGCCATTCCGAGGCAGACATCCGCCGCGAACTGATCGAGCAAAA
>JBDNIO010000160.1:0-7612 GCA_041688215.1 Salinisphaeraceae bacterium
AAACAGTAGCTACCCAGGATTCAACATCCGGCGCGCCGGGCCTGGCGTCTGCTCAAAATACCCCGGGACAAGTACAGGCACCTGAATCAGCACAGAATGATGGCAACCCCGGCGAAAGACCGTCGTTGTCAGCGGCCAACGCAAATGCCGACACCACTGAAGCGGATCAGCCTGTTGCCCCAAGTAGTGCAAGCGATGGCGACAGCCCCGAAAACCCGGAATCCGGTCTTACCGCTACCGACCCGAGCACCCCGGAAAGTAATGCCGGAGAACAAGCCCAACAGCTAGCCGCAACGAGCGACAGTAACGACGGCAGTGAGCCGCAAGCAGCGGCAACAGGCGATGTAGTCAGCTCTGGGGTGGAGGCCAGCATAAATGGCCAGAATTTTTCCTCTGCTAACCCAGACGCGTCCGCGAATACCGACCCCGGGTTTTCCGACGATGGCTCGGCCCAAAGCAGTCAGGAACAGTCTCCCGCTAGTGCATCGCAACAGTCTGGCGCAGGCCAGGCAGGACAACGCGGCGATAATAGCCTGGGTGTTGACGCCTTCGTAGCTGGCGAATCGGTAGCGCCCGCGGGCGCCGGTGCGCTTATCACCCCGCAGCGTCTGTTGTTATTGCTGGGCATTATTCTGCTGGTTGTTGCCTTGCTCATGTTCTGGAATCGCCGCAGGTATAAAGCGGTCCCAGCTGATTTCAAACTCGACCAAGACGAGCCAGACGCTGCGGCTGGGGCACAACACGCACCCGCCAGTAATGAATCTCCCCAATTCGCGGCGGCAACTGCAGCACAGCCTGAACCCATAGACGCTGATGAGGTTCTGGCAGACGCCGATAGCCACATCGCCTTCGAGCTGTACGACGACGCGCTGGCAGCCCTGGCTTTGGGCCTGGACGCCAACCCCGGCCATGCGGCGCTGCAGCGCAAGGTGCTGGAAGTTCACCACGCCGCGGGCGATGAAACGACATTTTTCGAAAGACTCGACGGCTACTTCCAAAATATCACGTCCGACCACCCGGAATGGCCCGCGATAGCGGCCATGGCCCGCGATTTCAGGCCGGACGATGCGCGATTTGCATCAGTAGAAGCAGACATGCCCGCCGAAGCCAGCTTGTTTGATGAAGCCCCAGTCGAAGACCCGCCCGCGCCCGATACGGGTAGCGAATCTTTAACACAGGACGACCTTACAGACGAATTCGCATTCCCCGCATCAACAGAGACCGTCTCCGAACCTGCAGACGCGACTGAAACTGACTTTGCGCCGCCGCCGACAACTAACGATTGGGGCGCTACAGACGAGTCCGAGGATTCACAGAGCCAGACCTCGCCACAGCCTGGGTTCACACCTGCAGACGATGAGCTGCAAGACGATTTCGATGCCAGCCCGACGGACACCAGTTTCACCGAGAGCCCAGCCGCGGATGACGCGGCACCAGAGGGGGAGGACGACAAACTATCCTCGCCTGATGAAACCTACGATTTTGACTTGAGCGATTTTGACACCGTCAGCGAGCCCGCGCCCGCCCATGAGTCCGGAACAGACGCCAAGCCTGAAGCGGCACAAGCGCCTGAACAGGACGCGCCTGACGCGCCCCTGAACTTCGGCATCAGTGAGCTGGAGCTGTCCGACGATTCGCCCGAGGGCAATGACGCCGCGCTATACGATGCCCCAGAATTTGATGCGGATGCGACCCCGTCAGCCGAGCCGCGTAATGAGGATGAAGGAACCAATTCAAACCCGACTGACCTGGACTGGCCGCAGGGCTTTGGCGTGGAATCAGAGCCGTCTGCCGACACACAAGAACCCCCCGCGCCGGACTTAATCCCGGAAGACATCAGCGCATCCGAACCACAAGCACCTGAAGTGGCCGAATTCCAGATCGAAGAGCTCGAAGACCCCGGGGAACCCGACGATCTCGTTGCCATGGATATGGACGAGCCCGCGTCGGCTAATGAACCTATAAGCGATGCTGACGACAGCGCTGATGAAATGCCGGTGGACGAGGATGAAGTCATCACCAAACTGGATCTGGCACGCGCCTACATTGATATGGGCGAGATGGACATGGCGCAATCCCTGTTGCAGGACGTGCAGACCCAGGGCAATGCCGAACAGCAGCGCGATGCGCAGAACCTGCTGAAGCGCTGCGGCTAAGACCGAGCGCGGCTAAGATTTTCCATGCGCTGGGCAGCATGCGTCGAATACGACGGCAGCGCATACCACGGCTGGCAGGCACAAAACGATGTTTGCAGCGTTCAGGTTACGCTTGAGGAGGCACTAAGCCGGGTCGCCGATAGCCCCATTCGCGTTGTCTGCTGTGGCCGCACGGATGCCGGCGTGCATGCCACCGGGCAGGTTGTGCATTTTGACACCGGCGCCCCCCGCAACGCGCACGAATGGGTGTTCGGCGCGAATCGCTTTCTGCCGGACGATGTGAGTGTGCGCTGGGCCAGGGCGGTGCCGGAAGATTTTCATGCCCGCTTTGGCGCAGTCACGCGGGATTACCGTTATCTCATACTCAACCACCCGGCCCGCTCGGCCCTGTATGCGCGTCGCGCCGCCAACACCCGGCATCCGCTGGATGAGGTTGCCATGGCAACTGCGGGCAAGGCACTCGAAGGCGAACACGATTTCAGCGCATTTCGCGCCGTCGGCTGCCAGGCCAAATCGCCGGTACGCTTGATGCACCATGTGCAAGTACAGCGCGCGGGCGACTTTATCGTAATCGACGTGCGCGCCAATGCCTTTTTACAGCACATGGTGCGCAACATCACCGGCAGTCTGCTGGCCGTAGGGCGCGGCGAAAAACCGCCGGGCTGGATTGCAGAATTACTCGCAGGTCGAGATCGCCGGCGCGCCGGCGCGGCAGCGCCCGCCGATGGGCTGTATTTTCTCGGACCCGCTTATCCTGAAAAATACAATTTGCCGACACGCGCGGACCGCGCGCTACTAATGCCCGAAAAAACGCAGGCTTAAGGCGAGCGATGCGTCTGTGGTATGGGTAACATGCCGGCCACAATGCTAGAATTAGCGCCTTACTGTGCGTACCCGAATTAAAATTTGCGGCCTTCGTGATTTGCCCGGCGTCAACGCCGCGGTGCAGTCCGGGGCCGATGCCATTGGCCTGGTCTTTTACCCGGCCAGTGCACGCCAGCTTGCGCCTGAACAAGCGCGGGAACTGGCGGCAGCCTTGCCAGCGTTTATAGCCAGTGTGGCCCTGTTTCTGGACGCCGATGCGACGACGGTGCGCGATATTGTAGATAGCGTTCGTCCGGACCTGATTCAGTTTCATGGCAACGAAACGCCCGAGTTCTGCCGCAGTTTCAACCGGCCCTATTTGAAAGCAGTGCCCATGGACGCAGATATGGAACTGGAACAATGGTTCAAGGATTACGCCGACGCCCGAGCCTTGCTGGTGGATAGCCACGCACCGGGCAAAGCCGGCGGTAGTGGTGAGTCCTTCGACTGGAGTCGCGCCTTGCCCAACGGCGGTCCACCCGTGATTCTTGCGGGTGGTCTGCATCCGGATAACGTAGCGCAAGCGATTCGTACCGTAAGGCCCTATGCTGTGGATGTGAGTAGCGGCGTGGAATCCGCGCCCGGCATCAAAGACAAGGCTAAAATCAAAGCATTTATCGACGCGGTCCGCCGCGCAGACTGTGAGTAACATGACCCAGAAATCAGAAAACGCCTGGCGCAACATGCCAGATTCGCGTGGCCATTTTGGCCCCTATGGCGGCAGCTTTGTGTCGGAAACCCTGATGGCGCCGTTGCAGGCATTGCGCGAAGCCTATGCCCGCTTCAAGGCCGACCCGGAGTTTCTGGCAGAGCTGGACGCCGATATGCGCGATTACGTGGGCCGGCCATCGCCGATTTATCACGCAGCGCGTTGGAGCAAAAAACTCGGCGGTGCGCAAATCTGGCTTAAACGCGAAGACCTGAATCACACCGGCGCGCACAAGATCAATAACACCATAGGCCAGGGTCTGCTGGCCGCGCGCATGAGCAAAACCCGCATCATCGCCGAAACCGGCGCCGGTCAGCACGGTGTGGCTTCGGCCACGGTGGCCGCGCGTCTGGGTCTGAAATGCGTGGTCTACATGGGCAGCGAGGACATCCGTCGCCAGGAGCCGAATGTGTTTCGCATGCGCCTGCTAGGTGCCGAAGTGGTGCCGGTGGAATCCGGTTCACGCACTCTGAAAGACGCATTAAATGAGGCCATGCGTGACTGGGTGAGCAATGTAGACGACACTTTTTACATCATCGGCACGGTCGCCGGGCCGCATCCTTACCCGGCCATGGTGCGGGACTTTCAGTCTGTAATCGGACGCGAAGCCCGCGAGCAAATGTTGGCCCGACATAAGCGACTGCCGGACGCATTGGTCGCCTGCGTTGGCGGTGGTTCCAATGCCATCGGTCTATTCCACCCGTTTCTGGACGATCCCGGTGTCGCGTTCTACGGCGTCGAAGCCGGCGGCGACGGCGTGGAAACCGGCCGTCATGCAGCGCCATTGTCTGCGGGTCGCTCGGGCGTGCTGCATGGCAATCGCACCTATGTGATGCAAGATGAAAACGGACAGATCGGCGCAACACACTCGATTTCCGCCGGGCTGGATTATCCCGGTGTTGGTCCGGAACACGCCTGGTTAAAGGATATTGGCCGGGCAAAGTATGTGAGTGTCACCGACCGCGAAGCACTGGATGCTTTCCACGAACTCACGCGCACGGAAGGCATTATACCGGCACTGGAAAGCGCGCATGCGCTAGCTTACGCCGGCAAACTGGCGCAGCAGATGGAGCCCGATCAAATTATTCTGGTCAATCTTTCCGGGCGCGGGGACAAGGATGTCGCCTCGGTGGCCGAAGCCGAAGGGCGCAGTTTATGAGCCGCCTTGAAAAACGCTTTGCCGATTTGCGCGCGCAATCACGCGCCGCGCTGATTCCGTTTGTAACCGCGGGTGATCCCCACCCGGATGTCACTGTGGCGTTAATGCATGCCATGGTAACCGCCGGTGCGAATGTGCTGGAACTGGGTGTGCCTTTTTCTGATCCCATGGCCGATGGCCCAGTGATTCAGGCGGCCAATGAGCGGGCGCTTGCGCATGGCGTGGGCTTGAAGGATGTGCTCGCCATGGTGGCCCAATTCCGCGAGCAGGATGAGGCAACGCCTGTTGTGCTTATGGGCTATATGAATCCGATTGAATCCATGGGATTGGAGACTTTCGCCCGCGCGGCGGTTTCAGCGGGCGTGGACGGGCTGATAGCGGTGGACCTGGGCATTGAAGAAGCGCCGGACTTGCTGCCACAGTTGCGCGCAGCGGGCCTGGATTGCATATTTCTGCTGGCGCCCACCACCAGCGACGAACGCATGGCGCATATCTGTGCGAGCGCGCAAGGCTTTGTTTATTACGTATCCCTGAAAGGCGTTACCGGCTCAGACAGGCTGGATACAAAAACACTGGCCGCACGTATTCAGGGCATCAGGCAACACACTGCGCTGCCCGTGGCCGTGGGCTTTGGTATCCGCACGCCGGAGGATGCCGCGTCGGTGGCCCAGGTTGCCGATGCAGTGGTCGTCGGCAGTGTCCTGGTTAATCTGGTTGCCAAAAATGCCCAGGATCAGGCAGGCTTGATGCAGGCTGTACCCACTCTGGTGGCACAAATGCGACAGGCCATGGATGAGGCCAGGGATGAGGCTAGGGAAGAACGAGCTAATACAGGGGAACGTGCATGAGTTGGCTGGAAAAAATTATGCCGTCGCAGATGCGCACGGAAACCGCCGATAAAAAGGCGGTACCCGAAGGCCTCTGGACCAAATGCAAGGACTGCGCCGCCGTGCTTTACCGCGCCGAGCTGGAACGTAGTATGCAGGTTTGCCCCAAATGTGCCGCGCACCAGCCCCTGGGTGCACGCGAGCGGCTGGATTATTTTCTGGACAAGGAAGGTCGCAGCGAATTATCCAACGACATCGAACCCAAGGATCCGCTCAAGTTCAAGGACAGCCGCAAATATCGCGAGCGGCTAACTCAGGCGCAACGCGAAACCGGCGAAAAAGAAGCCTTCATCGCCTTGCAGGGCACACTCGATAAGATGCCGGTGGTTGCCTGCGCCATGGATTTCCGCTTTATGGGCGGCTCCATGGGCAGTGTCGTGGGCGAAAACTTTGTCCGCGCGGTCAATGTGGCGGCAGGCAAGGGTATCCCTCTGGTTGTTTTTGTTGCCAGCGGCGGCGCACGCATGCAGGAAGGCCTGTATTCGTTAATGCAAATGGCGAAAACCAGCGCGGCGCTCACGCGCCTGTCTGAACGCGGTATTCCCTATATTCCCATTCTTACGCATCCGACCATGGGCGGGGTGGCGGCGAGTTTTGCCATGCTCGGGGATGTCATCATGGTGGAACCCAACGCGCTAATCGGCTTTGCCGGCCCGCGCGTTATAGAACAAACCGTGCAGGAAACCCTGCCTGAGGGTTTTCAGCGCAGTGAATTCCTGTTGGCGCATGGCGCCGTAGACATGATTATTGACCGGCGTGAAATACGCGAAAAAGTCTACAACCTGCTCAGTATTCTGACCCACCAGCGGCCCCACGCAGTGGAGACCGCGGCTTCGTGAAGTCTGCGGCGTCCGCACCCGCGCGGCGAACACTTGCGCAGTGGTTGGCCTGGCAGGAGGGCCTGCATCCGCGAGCGATAGATCTGGGCCTGGAACGGGTCCGAAAGGTCGCCGAACGCCTGCAGCTTCTGCCTTTTCCTGCGTACTGCATTACCATGGCCGGCACCAACGGCAAGGGCAGTTGCGCGCTCATTCTGGCGCATTTGCTGGGCAATGAAAGTGGGCAAGAAACGCGCGTCGGCGTATACACCTCGCCTTATCTTGTGCATTACAACGAGCGGGTGCGTATAAACGGTAAAGACGCCAGTGATGCGGATTTATGTGTCGCGTTTGAAGCGGTGGAAGCCGCACGGGTAGGCACATCGCTCACCTATTTTGAATTCGGCACCCTGGCTGCGCTGTGGCTATTTCGGCGCGCCGCGGTGGATTTCGCAATTCTGGAAGTGGGCATGGGCGGGCGCCTGGATGCGGTTAATATTGTAGATGCCCAGGCTGCACTCATAACCAGTATTGGACTGGATCATACGGACTGGCTGGGTGACACCAGGGAAGCGATAGGCCGCGAAAAAGCCGGCATATTACGCAAACAACAGATTGCGATTTGCGCCGACCGAAATCCGCCTGCCAGTGTGCGCGAAACAGCGGTACAAAATGATACCCAACTGCGTTATATCGGCCAGGAATTTGCTATTCGCGAACACCAGAATGCATGGCAATGGCAGGACTGGAATGGCGAGAAAATCGATCTGCCGGGTTGCAAACACCTGTTACCGGATAACGTGGCCGGGGTACTGGCGCTGCTGACGGCGATGCGGCGTTTTCCAAGCCGGCAGGTTTTGAATGAAGTCCTGCCCGGGTTCAGCGTGCCGGGTCGTCGCCAGGTTCTTGCGGGTGATGTGCCCATGGTGCTGGACGTGGCGCATAATCTGGAGGCGCTACAGACGCTGGTCGATTGGTTGAAAGCGAATCCGGTTAGCGGCACGGAGCACATCGTTCTG
>JBDNIO010000161.1:0-20998 GCA_041688215.1 Salinisphaeraceae bacterium
ATAACTTACAACGACTCCGGCACTAGATTGCCGCGCTTCGCTCGCAATGACAGGTTCTCGGGCTCATCGCCGCTTAAGTAGCGTTAATTCCAACGCACTACACTAGTGTAGTGCGTCATTCTGTTTGAAGCTTATACAACCGCATGATTAAAGCGGTACTGGAAGTCGGCGAGATAGCGTGGCGCGTACTTGGCGAATTTGAACGCATGGTACGTACCGCTAATGGCGGTCTTGAGATTGCCCAACATGATATTCACACATTTCCGAAAATCTGCTTGAACAACTCAAAAACTCTGGCTACGACTGTGGGCACGGAGGGCTATTTCTAGGATGAGGATCTGCGGTTGGCGAAACAGGGCGCGGGTTTTGTAACCGTGTACTGCACCGATAGCGAACAAGCCCATGCCGCGGCTGCGCTACTACGCGAATTTAGCCCCGAAAGCATGCGCCGCTATCGTTCCTTTGCGATCGAGGATTTATTGCAAAGCGGCTACCCCGGATTAACAATCTGGCAGCCCACCCGCCACACTCGCAATCCAGTGGTATACATTATATTGTTCAACATTTACTAGGTGCCGGGTTCGTATGGACGAAGAGAAAAATCAGCGTACGGAGTTGGAGCAAAACTCCAGAAATAACCCGCAAGAAGCTGAGGGCGATGACGCTGCACATCGGGCAATACCAATCACCGGGTGGGCGATCAACACGCTGTCGGTTTTGGCGATATTCGCGATTTTTTATCTGTCTAGCAGCCTTTTACTACCTCTAATACTCGCAACCCTCCTTAGTCTGTTACTTACGCCCCTGGTTTCTCGTATAACCAACTGGGGCATTCCACGGCCTGCCAGCGCACTGATTATTATTCTCGGCCTGAGTGGTTCGCTGTTGTCGGGTATCTATTTTCTAGCAACGCCGGCCTCTTCATGGATCGAAGAGGTGCCGGGCGCTATTAATAGTCTGCAGGTAGAACTGGCGCCGATAACCCGGCAAATAGAGGATGTATCCGAAGCCGCAAAGCAGGTGGAAGACTTCGCGGACAGCGACAAGCAAGCCGCAGGCCAGTTCGTGCAAATCGATGGCGAAGATTTGCGCTAACAGTTCATGAAACAGGCACAAAAATTCCTGCTTGGCAGCGTAATCGTGTTTTTCCTGCTTTATTTCCTGCTTGCCGGCTCCGATCGTCTGCGCCGCAACACCATGCGTGCCCTGCCCGACAGCACCAGCGAACGCCGAGTTATGGTTATTTTGCGCCGCTTGCAGAAGCAAATATCGCGTTATTTGTTAAGTATTTCCCTCATCAATCTGTTGCTGGGTGTGGTTATTGCCGGCCTGGCCTGGGCATTCGACCTGCCGAACCCGTTGCTGTGGGGCGCAATGATGGCCTTTTTGAACTTCGTGCCCTATCTGGGCCCGTTTGTGGGAATGGCGGTAATTACGGCGGTCTCGATTGTTTCGCTATCCCCGCCGCAATCGTTTCTTATGCCGGTGCTTTTCCTGCTGGTTACCTCGCTGGAAGGACAAATGATAACGCCCACGATTCTGGGAAGAAATCTGTCCATCAACCCGATTTTTATATTTATTTCCCTGACATTCTGGGGCTGGCTCTGGGGGATTATTGGCGCCCTGCTGGCGGTACCCATCATGGTGAGTTTCAAAAATCACCTGCGACAACATTCCGCGCCTCAGACCTGTCGGCATGATTCTGGGCCGTTAGTGTTTTCGCAGTGATGGCATAAGCTTGTATTCCCTGCGTCACCGTCTGGCCGAATGGGTGGTTGAGCATCGCCGCTTGGCCTACCTGGTTTTTGCGTTAATCACCCTGTTCTTCGCCGCCGGCTTGCCCAAGGTGCAACTGGAAACAATCTTTTCGGACCTGCTGCCCCAGGACGACCCTTTTGTGCAGGTCTATCAAGACCATCCCAACTTCGGTAACCCGCTCACCGTGGTAGTGATGGTGAAACGCAGGAATGGCGATTTATACCACGCGGACACCCTGAAAAAAGTTTGGGATTTAACCCGCGACATTGATCTGGCGCCGGGCGTCGATCACGATCAAATCCTGTCGGTCGCCACCACCAAAGCACGTTATGCCCAGGCCACGCCTTACGGTATTGATTCCAAGCCTTTAATGGATGATTCACCGCCCGACACACCGCAAGAAATAGCAGAATTTCGCAGTCGCGTGGATAAGTCCGCGAATGTACGCACCTTTCTGGTGTCGCGCGACGACACGGCCACATTAATCCTGGCCACCTTTATTGAACAGCGTATCGATTACGGCGAAACTTTTGAATACGTTCAAGACCTAGTCAAACAGGCTCGTGATGCCAATCACGAGGTGTATCTTACCGGCCAACCTGCCTTAATCGGTTGGGTGTATCGCTATGAATTCGAGATGCTGGCGATCTTTGCGGTAACCCTGGTGGCCTTGTTACTGGCGCTGATGTTTTACATGCGTAATCTGGTGGGCGTATTAACGCCGATTATCACCAGTGCCACGGCCGGCATCTGGGCTTTTGGCTTTGTCGGCTGGCTGGGCATTTCAATTGAACCATTGCTCATGGTGGTGCCCCTGTTGCTAACCGCACGCTCGTTTTCCCACAGCGTGCAATTCACCGAGCGATTTTACGAGGTTTACGCCGAAAACGGCGATCGCGTGCAATCGGCAAAAATAACTATGCGCGTCATGATGGCGCCCTCGGTATTAAGCATACTCACCGATGTACTGGGGATTGTGGTGGTAGTCGCCGCGCCGATTCCGGCCATGGTACGCCACGCCATATTCTGCGGCATGTGGGCGGTGTGGCTTATTCCAACCGGCGTGGTGCTGATTTCCCTGCTGCTGGCCACCCTGCCCGCGCCAGGTAACGTAAGCGCCATGGTCAGCCGTGAGCGCACCCGCGGTTTTCACCATGGTTTGTACGCCGTGCTGGAATGGATCGCCCGCATAACCACCGGTTCACGCGCGCGCTGGACGGCTGGGGTAATGGCTATTGTTGCCATCGCGGCGATTGCAACTTCGGCGCAAATCAGGATTGGCAACCCGGTCGAGGGTTCCAACCTGCTCTGGTACGACTCGGAGTTCAATACCGCGGTACGCCAGATCAACAGCCACTTCCCCGGCACCAATACTCTGGAGATTGTGCTGGAGGCCAAAAACCCGAAGGACCCCAGCTGGACGGCGCAACAGGTCGATACCGTGCAAACCATGCTGAAACTGCAAGACAGCCTGGAAACCAGCGACTTCCCGCCCCGCGCAACCTTGAGCTTTGCCGACTTCATGCTCGAAGCCAACCGGCTATTCAGTGGGGGGCATCCTAAATGGAGTCCGATTGACCCCAACCAGAAAGCGGCCAGCGGCGCTGCCATGGCCACCATGATGGGCTCCAGCGCCAAGAACTTTAACCAGGTGATGTCTTTTGACGCGCAACACTCAACTGTGTCGCTCTGGTATGCCGACAACAAGCAGGAAACCGTAGACGCCGCGCTAGCCGGCGCACGCGCCGCGGTCGAAGAAGTGGGTATTGACCATGAAGGTTTTCGCGTGCGCCTCGGCACCGGAATTATCGCTCTGCAGGAAGCCATTAACCGCGTGGTGGAACGCTATCACCACCTGATTGTAGCGGTGCTGAACGTGATTATTTTCATCATGTTTTCGCTCGCCTATCGTTCACTTGTGGCGGGTGCGATATTGTTGGTACCGGTTAACCTGTCGCATCTATGCATGATCGCCTCCATGCATCTTTTGGGCGTGGGGCTGGATGTAAACTCCATGATCGTGGCCGCCATCGGCCTGGGCGTGGGCATCGACTACGGCATTTACCTGCTATCCCGAATCTGTGAGGAATACCAGAATCAGAAAGCGGATTGGCAGGCGACCATCTCCTGCGCCCTGCAAACCACCGGCAAGGCTATAGCCTTTACCGCCAGCATTATGGCCATCGGCATTCTGCCGCTGTATTTATTGTCGGGTCTGAAATTTGTCGCGGATATGGGGCTGTTAATCATGGCCATCATGGGCATTAATATGCTCATGTCACTGATTGTATTGCCGCTGCTGGTGAGCTTGATCAAACCTGCGTTTGTACAACGTCCGCAGGCACTGTTGGGGAGCGTGTAGCGTCGCAGGGCGTGTAATTTCGATTTTTTGAGTCGAAAAGCTCTTATTTGGAAGAGAAATGGTGCGCCGGGGGAGACTCGAACTCCCAAGAGCTATCGCCCACCAGCCCCTCAAGCTGGCGCGTCTACCAGTTCCGCCACCGGCGCACATGCGTTTAAGCGCGCGAATTGTAGCAGACTCGGCGCGCTTTTAAAGCAGCAAGTTCGTGAGGTTTTTAGCCCTGGGTTTCGGGCAGGCGCACGATCAGGCCGTCGAGTTCTTCGGTCATGTGTATCTGGCAGGTCAGGCGGCTATTGGATTCGGGCTCATTGGCAAATTCGACCATGGCCTCTTCCTCGGCTTCCATCGGCGGCAACTTGCCCAGCCAGGCGTCGTCTATATAACCGTGGCAGGTAGAGCAGATGCAGTTGCCGCCACAGTCAGCGTCAATACCGGAAACCATGTTTTCTATTGCGGTTTCCATAACACTGTTGCCGACTGTGGCGTCTACAACAGACTTGTTTCCGTCGTACTCAATAAAGGTAATTTTTGGCATCGGGGTATCTTTTCTGGTTAAAGATCAGGCCATGCTTTTCATAGCGACGGATTCATCCGCAAGCCGATCGGGGTCGATTTTTATTTTTTCCGAGATCAATTTTTTGCCCACCATAAACTCCGGTGGCCGGCTGACGGCGTCCACGGCGATCACGAGGCCGTCTTTCAGATAAAACGCAGCGAAGGACTGATCTTTAATGGAGCCGCGCAAGACCATGTCGTCATAGCCCTGCGACAGTCCCGCCATCTGCAGTTTCAAATTGTATTGATCGGACCAGAACCAGGGCAGCGCCTGGTAGGGCTTGTCCTGGCCGCACAGGGTGGCGGCAGCAGCACGCGCCTGCCCCATCGCGTTGGGGACGGATTCCAGCCGGATACGACGGCCCAGCAGATCGTTGTGGTGGTTGGCGCAATCGCCGGCGGCGACGATGTTTTGGTCCGATGTACGGGTGTATTCGTCAACCACAATGCCGTTGTCGACTTCCAGGCCCGCGTCCTTCGCCAATTCGGTATTGGGAATCAGGCCGACACCGATTAGCACCATATCGGCCGCAATCTGTGAGCCGTCCTTGCACAGCACGGCCTCTACATTTTCTTCCCCTTCAAAACCAGTCACCTGCGTATTGGTGCGTACTTTAACGCCGGCGTCGCTATGCACTTTTTCATAAAAGGCGGAAAGTTGTGGCGCTGTAACCCGGGCCAGTACACGGTCTTCGGTTTCCAGCACCGTGACATCCAGGCCGCGTTTTATCGCTACCGCAGCCACTTCCAGGCCGATGTAGCCGCCGCCGACAATAACCAGGCGCGCGCCAGGCTTGAACTGCGGCTGCAGGGCGAGTACATCGTCAATCTGGCGCAGGTAATAAACCCCATGTAAGTCGCCGCCTGGCAGGTCAAGACGCCGCACCCGGCCCCCGGTGGTTAGTGCCAGTTTGTCGTATTCAAGGCTTGTGCCGTCTTCGAGTTGCAGTGCCTGGGCATCCCGATCAATTTTGGCAACCCGCGTATTGGGCCGCAGTTCAATGCCGGCTTTATCGTAAGTTTCACGGGGCTTGAGAAAGAGCGACTTGAGCTCTACCTCGCCGGCGAGAAACGTCTTGGATAACGGCGGGCGCTGATACGGCAGGTGGCTTTCTTCCCCCAGAACAATGACACGCCCGGCGTATTTATTCTGATGCAAACTCGTTGCAAGCACGCCCCCTGCGTGCCCGGCACCGACGATTACGGTGGTTTCACGGTTAGTGTCTGACACGCTTGCTCCTGACTATATGGTTCTCATTTAGTACTCGCCGCTGCGGCGTTGATATGCTCTGCCATAACGCGGGTTAGCTCTTCCAGACAGGACTGTTCATCGCGCCCGCGAGTATCCAGCACGTAATCGGCCCGGGCGTAGTCGGGTTCACGTTCTATCAGGATTCGCTTGAGGTCGTCCATGGCCTCCTCATTGCCCTGCATGGGGCGCATGTCTCCCTGGTGCGCCACACGCTGCATATGCTCTTCCGGCTGGGCGCGCAACCATACCGTAAAATAACTGCCCAGCAGCAAATCGAATGTGGCGGGTTCGGATACGATACTTCCGCCCGCCTCCAGAACAGCGCGGGGTTGTTCCTGCAATACCCACTCCAGAGCCTGGCGCTCGAGCCGACGATAGGTTTTTTGCCCCGCCAGCGAGAACATTTCCCACAATTCCATGCCGCCGATTTGTTCGATTTTCTGGCCCAGGCGAACAAAGGACAGATCCAGTGCCTGGGCTGCGCCACGCCCCAGGGTAGTCTTGCCTGCGCCGCGCAGCCCAATCAGGGCGATGCCGGGTTTTGCGTGCGGCTGCCGGCTGGAGAACTTTTTCGCCAGCAATTCCCGCGCGCTGGCCTGCTCGGTGGGGCTCATCCCGTGCAATTGTTGCCATAATTCGGCGTTGGCCAGCATGGGTTTGCGCGGCTGCGACAACAGCCCCGCGAAGTCCACATCCATGGCGTCCGCAATGCGCCACAAGACTTCCACAGACGGGTTGGCCTGGCCGGATTCAAGCTGCGCCAGATAGCGTTCGGAAATAGCGGAATGGCGCGCCAGATCCTTGCGTGTCATACCCCTGGCGGCGCGGAATCCACGGATACGGTTACTAAGATAGCCGAGTACCCCTTCCAGTTTGGCGTGATTATTCTTTGTCGTGTCTTTTGTGTCTGACATGAATCAGGCATGGCTTTGCGCTGGCAAACCAGCATGCATTATAAAACACTTTAGGCCTCGATTTTTACATACTCAAAATCGCCAGGCTTCTTGTCCACCGGAACCTTGGGCGCAGCTATCCACCCGGCGACTTGCCCGGGCTCGTAACAGGAATGCATTAACGAGGCGACAAACGCATAATCTTCATCGGTCGGCAACCAATGGTTACGCTGTTTCTCCCACTGGGCCGCGTCAATAATTTCGCCTTCGGGGGTAACGTAAAGATCAGAAAAATGCCCGACCTGACGGTTGAAGGCCTGATGCGGCAAGGCAAATTCATAGTCTATTTCCACCTTGGCCAAGACCCGGTTCCATCGTTTGATAACCGATTCGCACTCGCGGATATAGTCGTCTCGTAAACGGGCATTAATCGCCTGCAACGCCGGCCGGTCGACGGTATCAAAGCCGCCATTGACGCGCTGCATAACGGGATAACTTGCATCAGCGAGCTGGTGGTCATCGTCAATGCGCTCTTCCTTGTAGCGGCCTTTAATGCCGGCGGTAAACGCGTTGGCGGCGTTGGTGGAAGTTTCTGCGCCGAACAGGTCTTCACTTACGGTGAAGTGGAAGTTGATGTATTTCTGCAGGGTGGTTAAATCCACAACCCCAAGTTCCCGCACCTTTTCAACCTCATGGGTATCGCTGATACCGGCTTCGTTCATGGCTTGCGCGGTACGCTCTATGGTGCGCTTTACGCCGTCCTCGCCTACGAACATATGATGCGCTTCTTCGGTAAGCATAAACCGGCAGGTGCGGGATAAGGGATCAAAACCGGATTGCGCCAGGGATTCCAGCTGGAATTTGCCGTCGCGGTCGGTAAATGTGGTGAACATGAAGAATGCCAGCCAACTGGCCGTTTCTTCGTTAAATGCGCCCAGGATGCGCGGGGTGTCCTCGTTTCCGGAGCGGCGTTTGAGCAGTTCATCAGCCTCTTCGCGGCCATCGCGCCCGAAATAGGCGTGTAAAAGGTAGACCATGGCCCACAAGTGACGCCCCTCTTCCACGTTCACCTGAAATAAATTGCGCAGGTCGTACAGGGAGGGCGCGGTTTTGCCCAGCAGGCGTTGTTGTTCTACGGAAGCCGGTTCAGTATCGCCTTGAATGGTAATCAGACGGCGCAGGGTGGCCCGGTACTCGCCCGGCACTTCCTGCCATGCGGGCTCGCCGGCGTGTTCGCCAAACGGAATTTTGCGACCCTCTTCCTTCGGCGCGAGCAGCACACCCCAGCGATACTCAGGCATTTTTACGAAGCCGAACTGGGCCCAGCCCCCGGGATCAACCCCGACCGCGGTACGCAGATAAACTTCGTTTTGCTGGAATCCGGCCGGGCCCATATCCAGCCACCAGTCGATGAATCCCGGGTGCCATTTTTCCAGGGCACCTTGCAGCTTCCGGTCTCCCGACAAGTTAACGTTGTTTGGTATTTTTGTGTCGTAATCTACTGATTCCAATGTGCTCATAACTATACCCTCACTTTGTCATAGACGGCGCGTTTGCCGCTGCCATAAAGTTGTAATGCGCCCGCTTCGCTTACGGCATTCGGGCGCTGAAATATCCAGTTCTGCCAGGCCGTGAGCCGGCCGAATATCCTGGTTTCCATGGTTTCGGGGCCGGCGAAACGTAAGTTGGCCTCCATGCCGACCAGCGCGTCCGGGGAAAAACTTGCGCGCTCTTCGATGAGTAGACGAATTTCGTCTTCCCAGTCGATATCGTCTAGGGCAAAGGTGATCAAGCCGGCGTAGTGTGCGGCTTCAGCGTCTATGTCCTCGCCGATTAACTTTTCCGCCGCTTGTAAATCAGATTCGCTCCCCCAGAAATGCGTCGCCAGGCGGCTTATCCCGTTGCTCATGGGATAGGCACCGAAATTGGCATCGCTCAAGCGTATTATCGCGGGTTGTTGCGCGCGATCTTCTTCCTCGAATATGCCTTCCAGCATGTAGCTACGATCTGCGGCAAACATGATTTCTGCCAGAAATCCTACAAAGCAACTGCCAGGCGTAATCAGCGCGAATAAACTGCGGGAAGTTAAATCCAGACGCTTCATAGTGCGCTTCCAGTAGCCGCGAATTTCGCGTACCAACCTGTCGTCTTTGTGGTCCTCCAGTAACTTATCGTAAGCCGCGACGTGCCCTGGATCGCCCTCGGTACGTAGCAAGAACGTGCCCAATTGGTATTCGTTGAAACGCAGATGCAGCAGCAAATCGTCTAGTTCCCGAGTGAGCGCCAATACCCAGAATTGTGCGCCCTGCTTTGCGATTTCCGCCGCGTCGGCGGGCGCTTCCTCCGGTTGCGACTTCAATGTGATGTCGACGGTACGCGCTTTACGGTCGAGTTCGGCAACTACATGCCGGTACTCGATGCGCTGTTCGCTTATCTCTCGCTCCAGTGGCGGCAAGCTTATGCCCTCACCGGTGCCCGGGCGATCTGAACTTTCAGCTAGTTTTTTGGCACGTGCCTGCACTGCGACGTCCAGATTGGAGGCGGATGCCAGCTCATCCACCAGCTTCCAATCGAGTGCGCGCTGGCCCTTTACGCCCTCTTCCGTGGTGCAAAAAACATCCGCCAGATCGCGTCTTACCTTGCGTTTATCGATCACGCGGGTTAGCCCGCCGGTGCCCGGCAACACCGCCAGCAACGGGACTTCGGGTAATGCCACGGCGGCGTTACTGTCGTCGGCCATCAATATCCAGTCCGCCGCCAGCGCCATTTCGTAGCCCCCGCCGGCCGCCATGCCGTTGACTAGGCACAGGGTTTTCAGGCCTGAGAACTCGGACGCGTCTTCAATGCCGTTGCGGGTTTCATTGGTGAATTTACAGAAATTTACCTTGTGCGCGTGGGCCGCGCCGCCGAGCATGCGGATGTTGGCGCCGGCGCAGAACATGCGCTCCTTGCCGGATTTCAGGATAACGGTCTTGACCTCGGGGTGCTCGAAGCGCAGGCGCTGCATGGCGTCGGCCAGTTCAATGTCTACGCCCAGATCATAGGAATTCAGTTTGAGTTCGTACCCGGAAAACAGGCCGGCGTTTTCGTCTACGTCCATGGTCAACGTTGCGATTTCGCCGTCGAAATCCAGTTCCCAGTGCCGGTAATTTTCGGGCTGGGTGCGGAAATCGATGAATCCATCTCGCTCCGCGGCGGTTTGTTTTTCCTGCATCGCTGTCGCGTTCATAGCTTGAAACCTGTTTTATTACGTGGCTTTCAATGTTGTAGCGTTATAGTAATGCAGTATATTGCAGTATTCAATTGCATTTGATGCACTATATGTTTACCAGCTCGATTGCAGGAAAGCCCATTCCGCCCGGGCGCAGGCAGCGATCTATCTGCTTGCGCCAGAGTGCGACATCTACGCCCATATACGAATTTGTCGGCATATTTGCCAACAGTTTGATGCACGCGCCGCGGGAACGCGCCACCGCGGAGCGCCAGCCCATCCGCCGCATCAGTAATGCATTGGCGGCGTGGCTTAATGCTTCTAAAAGTTCGCTTTGAGTGCCGGTAGTTTCTGCCAATGCCCACCAAAGCGACTTTGCCTCAAACCAATAGCCGTGGTTGTACAGGTCGGTTGCGTACAAGTAGGCCTCGCAGTGCTGCCAGTTTTCTTGCGTGCAGGGCTCAAGGCAAAGATTTGCCGTCTGGTCTGGCGCTATTAAATCGCCTGTTGCGTGAACATGGCGCCCGGGCAGGTGTGCGTTTTCGGGCAGTGCCAGGCCGGAATATCGCCGAACGGGTTGTGTCGACGCAGCCATCATTGCTTGAGTGCTTGTTGCTGTTCGGATTGGCTGCGGACCAGACTATGCGCGACCAAAAAAGAGTGTATCGCCTCGATGCTGGCCTGCGGCTGATCGCGGTGCGGCGAGTGGCCGCAGTCGTCGAGCCAGCGCACAGTCGCCGGGCCGGTTATCCGGCGTTCGATGGCCGCGATCTGCGCCGCGGTACCGTATTCATCCTGCCGGCCCTGCATAAGTAATACCGGAATATGCACGCTGGGCAGGTACTCTTCCAGGTTCCAGTGCCAGAATCCGGGGTCTAGCCAGGCATCGTTCCAGCCTCGAAAGGCCACGTCCACATTATCGCCGTGGTAGCGCGCCAGGCCCTCGCGCAGTTTGCCGGTTTCAAAAGCCACCCTGGCCTGGCGGATGCAATCGACGCACACCTGCTCATTAAATACATGCGGCGCCATTAGCGCCAACGCCTGCACGCGTGGGTCTTGCATGTGGCCGGCATTAATCAAGGCGATTGATCCGCCGTCGCTGTGGCCGACCAATACGCACTTCTCTATTTCTGACGCGTCGAAAACTGGCGAGAGCACATTCTCGCCTTCGTGGTGCATGTAGGTTAACGGACGCGGCAGGGGCACCGGGTCTGAGCCGCCGTAACCGGCGCGGCTATAAACAAACACCGGGCAGCCTGTTTGATCCGCCAAGGCTTGCGGCCAGTCTTTCCACATCGCCACGCAGCCCAGGCCCTCGTGCAGCAATACCAGCGTCGGCGCATCGCCCACGCGTTCATCGGCGGGATCAAACCAGCGGTATTCCAGCGACACGCCGTCTATATTCAGTAAGTCTGTCGTTTTATCCTGCATTTAACTGCCGCAGTTTGAATCGCTGTATTTTGCCAGTCGCGGTTTTCGGTAGCTCCTCCAGAAACTCGATCTGACGTGGATATTTCCATTTGGCCAGACGCTCCTTGACGAAGCCCTGCAATTCCCCGGTCAATTTATCATCAGGGGTACGGCCATCCTTCAAGACCACATAGGCCTTGGTTTTGACGTTGCCGGCATCATCTTCATCGGGGATTACCGCAGCTTCCAATATCGCACCATGTGCCATCAGCGCTGATTCGACTTCGAACGGAGATACCCATTGCCCGGAGACTTTCATCATGTCGTCGGTGCGGCCGCAGTAGTGGTAGAACCCCTGCTCATCCCGAAAATACTTGTCGCCGGTGTGGGTCCACCGGCCCTCGAATGTGTCCAGGCTTTTTTCGCGCCGGTTCCAGTAGCCGGCGGCTGCGGAGGGACCCTCGATCAGCAATTCGCCGATTTCTTCGTCGGCCACGTCCTTGTTCTCTTCATCTACCAGCCGCGCTCGATAGCCGGGTACCGGTACACCGGAGGTGCCATACCGAACTTGCCCCGGGGTGTTGCTGAGAAAAATGTGCAACATTTCGGTGGAGCCCACGCCATCAACGATTTCCGCGCCGAAACATTTTTCCCAGCGCTCCCCGGTTTCCCTGGGCAGTGCTTCACCGGCGGAAACACAGAGCCGTAGGTTTTGCGAAGCCGTGTCCCGGTTATTTGATTCATCGGATAAAATCGCCGCGTACAGCGTGGGCACGCCGCAGTAAATGCTCGGCTGATGCTGTTTTAGCGTATGCATCACGGCTTCCGGCGTCGGCCGCCCGTCCATGTAAACAGCGGTTGCCCCTACCGAGAACGGGAAGGTCATGCCGTTGCCCAGGCCGTAGGCGAAAAACAGTTTGGCCGCGGAGAAAATGACATCGTCTTCACGGATGCCGAGTACAGCTTTTGCGAAGAGCTCAGCCGTGGCGTGCAGGTGGCTATGCAGGTGCATTACCCCCTTGGGCGCGCCAGTGGAGCCGGAGGAATACAACCAGAAGGCGACTTCGTCCGGGGAGGTCTGGGCGGTCTCAAGACTCGAATTCGCATCGGCCAGCAAGTCCTGCAAGCTGACCTGGCCGGCTTGTGCCTCGCCGTCGATCACGATGTGTTCAAGAATAGGCTGTTCCGGCAGCGCCGGGGCCACTTGCTCCCATAGCGGTTGGCTTATAAACACCGCTTGCGCGCGACAGTCCTGCAGGATCTGACGGTAGTCCTTGTCGGCGAGCAATGTGTTCAGCGGAATCGGAATAATGCCGGCCTTGATTGCGCCCCAGAACAACGCGGGAAAGGCCAGTGTGTCGTCCATGATCATGGCGATGCGGGATTCGAGTCGCAAGCCCAGCGAAAGCAGCATGTTGCCGGCACGGTTTACCTGCTGCGCCAACTCGCCATAGCTATGCTCACCCTGCTTATCAATCACGGCGGTTTTCTGTGTTCGGCCCGCTTCAAGATGGCTGTCGATAAATTCCGTAGTCGCGTTGTAGTGCGGCGGGAGTTTCAAGGACGCAGCAGTTGGCATTTTCGGGTCCTCTATCGCGTTAGTCTGGTTATATGTGAATGCAGGTCCGCAAGTTTTGTGTTTGCATCCAGTTCACCGGCGGTAAGAATTACACGTCGATTACTCATCTGGGCAAGCGGCTGCCACTGGCAGCAGTCCGGGCTGATCGTGCATCCCGGCGTTTTTGTTTCGTCTTGCAACCGAGCACAGGCAATGCAGCCATTGGGCCAGGCATCAATCGCATCCGGTTGCGCGCCGGTAAAGTTCAGCAACACAGGCAGTTTGTGAAATTTCGCTACATTTAAAATGGGCGATAGAGTGTCTCGCCAGATTTCATTTTCGTCTTCTGCGTCCGTTGGAAAATCGGTTTCCTGAAACCAGATGGCATGCACGCCCACCTCACCCAGGGTGCGTACCAGAGCCAACAATAACGCGCCACAGTGTTCGTATAAATCCTCTTTGTCGCTGACTTCGACGCTCTGGGTTAGCTCGCGTATCAAAGCCGCCGGGCCGGTAAGGCCGGCAATAAGAATGATGTCGTCAGCTTGTGTATTGGCCAGACGGCGGCAGGTTTCAATGGATGCAGCGATGCGCGGATGGCTCAGCAGCGTGTTCTCGTCTTTATCCTGCGCCGCTGCGCCCGGACCCTGGGTGACGCGGGGCGGCCAGTGGTCATAATTCAGTTTGGCGCCGAGTGCCTCGGCCTGGGCCCCACTGGGTACAGATACATAGATGGTGTTCATATCCAGTAATTGACGAGTGCCCGCCAGGCATTTACTCAATTGCGTGGCGTCGGTCAGAATTTGCGACACTTCCAGGGCTTCAATCTGCGCCGCTGCGCCAAAAATAACCGGCGCGAATAGAGGCGGATGTTCCTCGTCTGCGCCTTTGGCCAAGGCCCGCATATGCTGGCGCCACGGGGTGCTCATGGCCTGATCGGTGGCCCGCTGGAAATCGCATCCGGCCAGGAGCCGTAGTGGGTCAGTATCTCCTCCGGCGGTTTTAGCTGCGACCATTCCTGCTCGAATTCGGCCCAGGGTTTGCCGCGTTTTTTACGTGCAGCGCGCTCGCCGTCGCGCAGTTTGCGGGTTGCTTCCAGGTCAACCTGATTGTTGTAGTCATCCCAGACGATCTTGTAAACAAATTCCGCGGCTTCTTGTGAAATCACGCCTTTAAGCAAGTCTGCTTCCAGCGCTTTCGGGTCCCGATCCATCGGGTCGCCGTAACCGCAGCCCCCGGTGGAAAACGCAAAGGTGATAATGTCGCCCTCCTCATAGGCGCGCACCGCGCGGCCCATGAATTCCACTTCGTAATCGCCTTCGACAGTACGATTGGAGAGGATGTCGTAGGCGTCCATATCCAGCGTTTCATCCCCCTCTTCCATCATCTGCCTGATATTGGCCTTGCGCACGCCAATGCCCGGCAAGGTACAGGGCGCGTAACCACCGAACAGGCCTTGCGGGGTTTGCAGGCGGGTGTTGTCTGCGATTGCCATGAGCGCGACTTGCGGCATGTGGTGTGCCACCCAGACCTGGACCGTGCCCACGCCACCCCGGTATTTGCCGTGGCCGCAGGAATCGCGCAGATGGCTTGAAACAGGGATAAGCAGCGGGAATTCGTTTTCCACGAATTCCGTATTGGGCGCGCGTCCGAACGGTGCCCAGGGGAAGCCGAAGGCATCCATGCCATCCATTTCCGGCAAGGCGCCCTGGCCTTCAGTGTTGATGGAATAAGCCATCATGTCGGCGAAGTCGGTTTCCCACTGATTCTGGCCGGCGACCACGAGCGCGTTGCCGCCGTTGCCCATCGACGCTCCGGCCTGGCGCCAGTCTGATGTTGAGAAAAGCGCCTTGGCGAAACAGTTATGGTTGGCGCTCATCACGCCGGTGGAGATCATCACCGAGTTGGAGGTGGCCGCCCGTGGGTCAGGATTGAGGCAGGTATTGGGCGCAAACTTGAAATCGATATTGGCAAACGTGCCGTTGTTGATCGGCAGGCTATGGAACAGGTATTCGTAAATGTAGTTGGAGAAATGTGCTATCGCGGCCTGCGGGTGAGCGTTGTAGGAGCTTGGAGTTTCCGGGCCGCTTTTGGAGAAATCGACGATCACTTGGTCGCCCTTGATCTCCATATCCATGAAGCAATTGCGCACCAGGCCTTGTTGCAGGCCCACGGCGTCGGCAAAAGTAACGCAACGATAATGGCCGTCCGGCCACAGGCTCACCAAGTCTTTCGCACCCGCCTCCGCAACCTGCAACATGCGCCGGAACAGGCCTTTCAGATAATCTGCGCCCTCGCGTTCACATATCTCCACTACGCGGCGACGCACACGGTCGGCTGTGGTAGCACGGGCCTTGAGGTCCACGTTGATCATCGACGGCGCGCGGATACCGAAAGCTTCAAACATGCTGAGGATGTCTTCGCGCAGTTTGAAGTTTTCGCCTATTTTCATGGGCGGCAGGTTCATGCCTTCCTCGAAGCGTGAGGTCGCTGACACCGGCATGCCGCCGGGTTCGATCGCGCCGGTTTCGGTGGTATGCACCAGTGCCGCGGTCCAGGCGACGAGTTCGCCTTCAAAAAACACCGGCATCATGATCATCTGGTCCGGGTTGTGCACGCCGCCATACACGGCGTCGTTGGCAAACCACAGGTCGCCGTCCTTGATGCCGGGATTCTCACTGTAAGTCTGCATGACGAATTTGCTGATCAACGGAGGAATTACCGCGTGCAGATAAGTGCCGCAGGAGGCATTCACCATGTCGCCCTCGGCGGTCATGATCGCGACCAGGGAATCGCCCGCCACGCCCATGGCGCAGCGACAGGTGCGCTGGAAGATTTCCATGGCCTCGGAGAGTATATCGTTGGTGCGCTGGAACCCAATCTCGAACTGCGCGGCGTCGAGTTTGGCAGCCAACTCCAGCTCCTTATCACCCGCGGGGCTGGGTTTTAGCCATTTGAGCTTTTCTTCGAGTGTTGGGATTGGCATGATTTTACCTTAAACGGAATGAACCACAGGGGAACAGAGGAAACAGAGGGAGAAAAAATTCAAAACCACAAAGAACACGAAGAGCACAAAGAGATGAAAAAATACAAACCCTTCTTCCTTTGTGTCCTTCGTGTTCTTTGTAGTTGATAATCTTCATTTTTAAATGTCTGTTTCCTCTGTTCCTCTGTTCCTCTGTGGTTAAATATATTCAGGTCCCGGCTTCCATTGTACCCAGCCCGTATTTATCGATGGAAAACTGCTGCCCCGGCGGCAAAACTATGGTGGTGAATTCCGCCTCAATAATTGCCGGACCGATTACCAAGTTGCCGGGTTTTAGCAGCTCGAAAGTATAGCAATCAGTCTCCACACTCTCGCCCGTTTCCGGCCAGTGGCATTCGCGTGACCCGGTATGCGCGGCCGCCGGGTCTTCGCCTTCCAGGTCAAACTCGGGCAGCGTGGGTTTGGCGGTGGGCACCGTGACCCGCAACACGAAATTATCGATAAACGCCCCGCCCGGCCGGTTGACCACCAGCGGGCTGTAGGCGTCGGATATTTCATCCTCGAACGCTTGGTAAATCATCTGTGCGTCGTCTTCACTTTCCAGTTGCAGCTTGGGTACGGACGTTCGTTTTACCTGTACCTGGCCGCCGTAGAGCATGTCCAGTTCCAGTGAGAATATGGCTTCGTCCTGCGGCAGGCCTTCGGCCAGCAATTCCATGCGGGCGCGTTCGATCATGGTTTGCACGGTTTGGTTAAACCCCGCGCGGTCGACCACGAATTTGCCTGTTTTGGGTTCCATCAACATCATGCGCCGGGATTGTTCGTACATATGCACGAAATCCATGATTGCCGAACCGAGCGCACAGAACACCGGGGAGGCCGGGAAGATCACGGCCTTGGGCACGTCCGCCTTGAAGCCGCTCACATGCGTCGGCCCCGCCCCGCCGAAGGCGAACAACACGAAATCATCGGGGCGAAAGCCGCGCATATGCACTTCGCGTTTGATGGCGCTGGCCATGGATTCATCGATAATTCTGCGCATTAGAGCGGCCGCTTCCAATACCTCTATCCCCAGCGGTTCGGCGATATGTTTCTTGATGGCGCGCTCGGCCTTACGCCTGGATAACTGCATCTGGCCACCGAAATAGGTGTCCGGGTTGATATAACCGAGCACCACGTCGGCGTCGGTGACCGTGGGTTCGGTGCCACCCTGGTTGTAACACACCGGGCCGGGCATGGAACCGGCGCTTTTGGGGCCTACGGTCAGGCGTTTGGTAACCGGGCCCACCGCCGCGATCGAGCCGCCGCCGGCGCCGATGGACAGCGTTTGCATCATGGTCATGTTCACCATCCAGGTGTCTATGACCGGTTTGAAGTCGTAGTTGCGTACGCTGGATTCCACCACCAGCGCCACGTCGAAACTGGTACCGCCGACGTCTCCGGCGATGACGTTTTTATAGCCGAGTTGCTTGGCGAAATGGGCCGAGCCGATCAGGCCGGCAACGGGGCCGCCGTTGAACGTGCGCGAGGCGCTGGTCTTGAAAATTTCGCCACAGCCGCCGGAATTGTGGATCATCAGAAACGCGCCGCGATAGCCGTGGTCACGAATCTTGTCCCAGGTAGCGGAAATCTCGGCCTGCATGTCACGTTGCAGGTAAGCATCAAGAATCGACGTCATGGTGCGTTCGTATTCGCCAATTTTGGGCACCACGGCCGATGACATCACCACGGGCACAAATCCGAGCTGATATTCCTTGTATTCCTCGCGGATAATGTCGCGCACGCGTTTTTCGTGCGTGGGATTCTGAAACGACCACATCAGTGAAATAACGATTGCGCGTGCGCCTTTGTCCATCAATCGGCGCAGTTTGATGCGTACGTCTTCCTCGTCCAGCGGGCGCACGATCTTGCCGGTGGAATCCACCCGTTCGCGCACGCCGACAGTCATATCGCGGGTAATCAGCGGCACGGGTTTACGCTGGCTCGGAATATTGCGCACCTCGGAAACGCGCCGGCCATCGACCCACTGCGCGCCACGCCCGATGAGCACCATGTCCTCGAAACCTTCGGTGGTAATCAAGCCTATGCGCGGACCCGTGCGTTCGATCAGGCGATTTAGCGCCACGGTGGTTGAATAACGCACGACATCAATCTTCGGCAGTAAGGTTTCGATATTGCTATCTATTTTTTCCGCGACAGCTTCGATTGCGTCCTGAAAGCCTATGGATAAGTCGTGCGGCGTCGTGGGGCATTTGGCGATCGTAATTTCGCCGTTCATGGTCAGCACAATATCGGTAAACGTGCCGCCTACGTCGATATCTATGGATTGCATGGCTTGCTCGCTCATGGATGCTCCCCATCGTCCGTGGCTCGGGTGCCGGGGCGGCACAATTTGCCATCCACTACTTCAAGCTCCCCGCCGCCAATGCGCATCTTTAATGCATCGATGTCCGGTTCAATATCGTAAGTAACGGGGTGGCCGGGCGGCAGATATTCAACCTCTATCTGGCGGCTGCACTCGGGACAATAAAACTCAAGCACGTGCACCCATTGTTCGTCGGGCACGAATCCGTAATCCCCGGCTATTACCGGCGGATGCACTTCTGCCGGCTTGCGATCAGCCACCAAACAGCCTTTTTTGTAGTTCTCGCGCGCCGAAATCAGACCGTGGCCGCAGTCGTGGCACAACCACATTTCGCTATTCAGATCGAGATCAAGATATTCAGTGAAACGGATGCTTGGATAATTCATAAACCCGCCTTATGCCTGAACCAATTTGGCGTTGCCATAGTCATCAAGGTTCACTTGCCAGCCCGGTGGTATGGGACACGTGAGAGTGGCGCCGTTAATCATTGCCGGGCCTTCAATTTCGCTGCCGGGGCCCAGGTTTTCCCAGCGATATACCGGATGGCTGGCGTCTCTGCCTTGCGCAAAAACCATAGTGCGCTCCTCACCAGCCCCCGCCTTGGTTTGGCGCTCGCTTTTTTGCATGTCTTGCGAATCCAGGGCATAGCTGACCGTCAGGCGGATCAGCATAAGTGGCCATTTATGCGTGTCGATATTCGATTTTTCTGCGGACTTGCGTGCGCTCTCGAACCATTGTTCGTCCACAGTGGTTCCCGTCTCATAACGCACACTGCCAGCCAGTTCTTCGTGTTTGCCAAATTCCAGTTCCACGGCGAACTGGGCCTTGCCGGCGTCCAGACCCTCACCCTGTAAATCGCGGGTGGCCTGCAAATAAAGATTTTTAGCTGCAGCGAGAATTTGTTCTTCGTTGTCCGCGTTTAACTGCGCGCCAACGCCGCGTTCATAGCTGTGAACGACATCGGAAATGGCTGAGCCAAAAGCACTGAATACCGGGCCCAGGTCAAAGGCATAGACGCTTTCTATATCCAGTTTTTCCGCCACGAACGCGCCCAGCGTAGGGCCGTTGCCGCCAAAGGTGAACAACGCGATACCCGGCGCGCCCAGATTCGCTTCGGCCAGTGTTGACTTGACCAGTTCCGCTAGTTGCGTTGCGGCCTGATCGAGCACCGCCAGCGCGGCGTCCGTAACTGACAGTTCCAACGGTTCGGCCACATTGGTCTTGATGGCTGCGCGCGCCTGTTCCACGTCCAAATTCCGGCGCCCGCCGAGAAAGGCGGTGGGGTCGAGATAGCCAAGCACCACCAGGGCATCTGTCAGGGTCGCCTGCTTGCCGCCCAGTCCGTAACAAGCGGGTCCGGGCGCGGCGCCCATGCTTTCCGGCCCCAAGAGCAGTTTTCCGTTTTCAGTTTTGGCGACCGAGCCCCCGCCGATGGCCAGCGAGCGCAGCATCGCAAATGAAGTCTGCACGGGAATGCCCATCAGCCGCCCGCCGCGCTGAAATACAGGTTGACCGTCTTTAATTATGGACACCTTCGACGTCGTGCCGCCCACGTCAAAACATACTGCGTTGGCAATGCCGTATTCGCGGGCGATATAGGCGCCGCCGAAGGTGCCGAATACCGGTCCGGATTCAATCGTATCCACCGCCTTGGTTTTGCCCACCTTGGCTACACCGCCGGTGGTATGGCCGATAAACAGTGGCCGCTCCCACTGGTATTGTTCGCGTAACAAATCTTCAGCTTTGAATAGCGCCGTGGCCAATTGCGTATGTGTGTAGGCGTTTATGACTGAATAATGCGCACGCGTTTGATCATGCCCGATCTGCGCCATCTCGCTGCCCAGCAGCACCGGTACGGAACCTAAAAAATGGTCCGGGTATTGATCCTCTATCAAGGCTTTAATACGCTTTTCTATCGCGTTGTCCGGAAACGCATTTTCACGGCTTACACAAACACGGCGCACGCTGTTTTCCAGCAATTGTTTGACGCTATCGAGAATTTCCTTGGGCTCCGGATCCGCCGACATGCCAATGATGTTTTCGGCGTCCACCAGCTCGCCCACGATCTCCGAGGCGCCGTTGCCGTAGAGGTTTTCCTCGCATCCGGCCGACACCAGCAAACCCACCTTGGAACCGCGGCGCTCGCCGAGTACATTGGTGGTAATGGTCGAGGACCAGCGGATAATCGATACGTCTTTGAGAAACGCCGCGGTAGAATCGTATCCCAGCGCCTGCGCGCCGGCATCCAGACATTCAGTGAAAGATACCGAGTAGTCATGCGGAGTAGTATCTGTCTTGAAGGTATGCCGCTGGTCCCCGCCGCTCACTAAGGCATCGGTCATGGTGCCACCGGTATCAATATCAACCGTATACATGCAAGTCTCCTCAAGGCACTAGGCTTATTTATAATGCGCAATACGGACCACATCGCTAAAACTGCATTATGCTGCAGATGTTCGGATACTACCTGTCTATACTGCCCCCTGCAAATACTCAATTTAAATCTGCGGGGCTGTGTTTTTTTACGGATACAGGTAGAATCCCGCCCTCCGCAAGCGTCGCCGTTGTGGTGGAATTGGTAGACACGCCAGGTTTAGGTCCTGGTGCCCGAAAGGGCGTGGGGGTTCAAGTCCCTCCAACGGCACCAT
>JBDNIO010000162.1:0-2951 GCA_041688215.1 Salinisphaeraceae bacterium
GCGGCCATGTCCGGCTTCGGCGCTTTGCAGGAATTCGCGCGCAAATTCGTCGAAGTAATCCTGCTCTATTGCCTTGCGGATACGCGCCATGAGGTTTAGATAGTATTGCAGGTTGTGCCATGTATGCAGGCGTGCCGCCAGAATTTCGCCACAGCGGTAGAGGTGGTGCAGATAAGCACGGCTGTAGTTTTTGCATACATAGCAATTACAGGCGGGGTCCAGCGGCCCGGTAGCGTGCCGGTGCGCGGCATTTTTGATCTTCACCACGCCTTGGCTGGTAAACAGATAGCCATTGCGCGCGTTGCGTGTGGGCATAACGCAATCAAACATATCCACCCCGTGCGCCACCGCGCCGACGATATCCGCTGGCGTACCCACACCCATTAAATAGCGCGGCGCCTGTTCGGGAATCAACGGCAATACCGCAGCAAAAATTTCTTCCCGCGCTGACTTGGGTTCGCCCACAGATACCCCGCCAATGGCGTAGCCGTCAAAGCCGATGTCTACCAGCGCCTCGATGGATTCCCGACGCAAACCCGCATAAACACTACCCTGGTTGATCCCGAACAGCGCATTTGCCGAATCCCCGTGCGCGGCTTTGCAGCGCCTGGCCCAGCGCATGGAGAGCTCCATTGAGTCGCGCGCCTTTTTTTCATCCACCGGATAATCTGTGCATTCATCCAGCACCATTACGATGTCTGAATTCAGGGCGTGCTGAACTTCGATCGCGCTTTCCGGAGTTAAAAACTGCTTCGAGCCATCCAGCGAGGAACGAAAGTGCACGCCCTCTTCCGTAAGCTTGCGCATCTCGGCCAGGCTCCACACCTGAAAGCCGCCGGAGTCGGTAAGAATGGGGCTCTGCCAATGCATGAAATCGTGCAGCCCGCCATGCGCGGCGATCACTTCAGTGCCGGGGCGCAGCATCAAATGCCAGGTATTGCCCAGAATTATCTGTGCGCCCATACCGGTCAGCTCCTCCGGCGTCATGGCCTTGACCGTGCCATACGTACCAACGGGCATAAAGATCGGCGTATCCACCACCCCGTGGTTCAGATGCAGACGGCCGCGCCGCGCCGCGCCGGATTTGCTTTGTAGCTCGTAACGCATGGCGGCGCAGTATAGCCCAGCGCCGCGCACGAATCGCAGATTAGTGGCACAACTTCCTGGCACAACCGGATGCACTCTATGCCGGGAAGCCTTACCATCACGTCGCCGAAGCACATCATGCACGCCCTTCCAACCCGGAGTTATGTTCGTAACCATGCCCTTCAGGTTTGTAGTTATTCTCTTGTCTGGCCTTGTGGCCAGCCTGGCCACCAGCACCGTTGCGGCACAGGCCTCCCCTCTGCCGCAACTGCAGTCGCTACGCTCGCTGGTGCAGGAGGGCGCACTGGTAACTGCGCTGGTCATGGACCTGGATAACGACAGAATACTGGCCCAATACGCGCCAGATCAACGACTTTCACCCGCTTCGGTTTCCAAGTTGTTCATCAACGCCGCCGCGCTGGAACAGTGGGGCCCGGAATCCACTTTCATCACCAAATTCGTCAGCAACGCCGAATTACGCAACGGCACGCTCGCCGGCGATCTGATCTTCGTCGGCGGCGGCGACCCGGATCTGGATACCGAAAGGCTATGGATGCTGATTGCCCGCCTGCGCCAGGCCGGGGTACAGACGGTTAGCGGCAATCTGATCATCAATGATCACCTGTTCGGCCCCGTGATTTGTCTGATCGCGGATCGTTGTAACGCCCACAACCAGACCGATAGCTCTTACGATGCGCCGCTGTCTGCCGCCGGCATAAATTACAGCAATATCGAGCTTTCAATTCTGCCCGCGAGCAAAGCGGGCGAACCGGCCCGCCTGCAACTTCTGCCGCCCGCGCTCGCCGGCGTCAGCATCGCGGGCAGCATCAATACCGTGGCCAGTAACGCGTCCGCCGTTTATTACGTGCGCCGCGTAACGCAGAACGGGGAACATATACTGGAAGTCGGCGGCCAGGTCCCGGCTGGCAAAGGCCCCTTCCACGTCCAGCGCTCGGTGGCTTACCCCTCACGCTTCACCGGCAGCGTACTGGCACGCATGCTTGCGGACAATGGAATTCGTGTCGAAGGCGTTACCCGCGTCAACTCCAGTGCGCCCCCACCCGACGCCAGCATACTGGCCAAGGTTGAAAGCCCCGCGCTGGCCGCGCAGTTGCGCAAAATGATGACGTTCAGCAACAACTACATGGCCGATACCCTCACCCTGGATTTGCTGGCCTATGGCGAACCCGCCGGGCCACTGACCCTGCCGCTGGCGGGGCAATTTTTGGAAAGCTATGCCCGTAACATCAACCTTCGAGACCGGGTTATCGATCAGCAAGTCGCGGACCCAAGCAATGGGCTGATTCTCGACAGCGGTAGCGGTCTGTCCATATCCAACCGCCTATCGGCCCGCGACGTCACCAATCTGCTAGCCCACATGTACCGGCAAAACGCGGTATTTCCGGCATTTCTTGGCAGTCTGCCCGTGCCGTTGCATGGCCCATCACGCAGTCTGAAACACGGAAATATCGAGTGGCTAACCCGCGTCGCGGTGAAAACCGGCACGCTTTCGGAGCCTGTGAGCGTGCGCGCCCTGGCCGGCTATTTTCGTAAAACCAATGGCGGCTGGGGAGCTTTCGCAGTCATCGTAAATGGCAGCGAACGCAAGCGTCGTATTGCCTATTCAACCGCCAACCACGCCATTATTTCTGATATCGAAGCCATACTGGCGCAATATTAGAAACCGCAAAATTGCACGCGCCAAAGTTGGTACCCGCAGCCCCTGCAGTTATAATGCGCCGCCGTTGAAACGATAACGGACACCTCCCCTCAAGCCCGGGTGGCGGAACTGGTAGACGCGCCGGATTCAAAATCCGGTTCTGGCAACAGAGTGCGAGTTCGATTCTCGCCCCGGGCACCATTTA
>JBDNIO010000163.1:0-4719 GCA_041688215.1 Salinisphaeraceae bacterium
AGTATTTGCATAGTAGCCATGGCAACGTTTATACTTACGCACTTATGAATATCCGAAACGAGCGCAATGCGGGCGCAAAAGACAGCGTAGCTGACCCTGAGCAGAATGCATCAGCACCGGAGTCGGAGTCAAAATCCGGCGAAGCATCCGCTGTTGCGCGCGAGTTCGGCGGACCAAAAGGCCTGGAGCCTACACGCTACGGCGACTGGGAACAACAAGGCCGCTGTAGCGACTTCTAATTGCCTCGTGAACGGGGCGCCGAACAAGGGGACATAGATGTCCGGATCTGTTGATCGTCCGTTATCACCGCATTTGCAGGTTTATCGCCCGCAGTTGACGTCGGTGTTGTCGATTACCCACCGCGCCACCGGTATTTTGCTGTCGCTGGGCAGCGTGTTTCTGGCGGCCTGGCTGATTTCCGCGGCCATGGGCGAAGAGGCCTTTAATTGCATTAACGGCATGGCCGGCGCCTGGTACGGTCAGATTCTGCTGCTGGGCTGGAGCTACGCCCTGTTTTTCCACCTATGCAACGGCATCCGCCATTTGGTGTGGGATGCGGGGGTGGGCCTGGAACTTAAAACTGCTTATATCTCAGGTTATATCGTGGTCGCGGTTTCCGCGCTGTTGACCCTCGCCGTCTGGGCTTGTGTGCTGCGTTAGCGGCAACCGAACTTCAAAATTAAAGAGTAGCTATTATGAGCATACGATCACCACTGGCCCGAGCGCGCGGCCTGGGCTCGGCCAAGGCCGGCGTCGGCCACTGGTGGGCGCAGCGCGTATCTGCCTTGGCGCTAATCCCGTTGTCCCTCTGGTTCGTCTATTCACTGCTGGCGCATGCCGGTGGCGGTCACGATGCCGTTGTCATCTGGTTGTCATCGCCCCTGGTCGCGGTGCCCCTGGCGCTTTATCTGGGCACGATTTTTTACCATTCGCAGCTTGGGCTACAGGTCGTGGTTGAGGATTATGTACATTCCGAATGGCTGAAAATCGGCACGCTGATCATCCTGCAATTTATCAACATCGCACTCGCGGCCAGCGCCATATTCGCCGTGCTATGGATCGCCCTGGGGGGCGCACAATGACCAAAGCCTATGAAGTAATTGAACATCAGCACGATGTAATTGTGGTCGGCGGGGGCGGCGCGGGTTTGCGCTCGCTGCGCGGCCTGGCGCAGGCGGGGCTGTCCACCGCGTGCATAACCAAGGTTTTTCCCACGCGCAGCCATACCGTGGCCGCGCAGGGTGGCATCGCCGCCTCGCTGGGCAACATGGGCGACGATAACTGGCGCTGGCATATGTACGACACCATCAAGGGTTCGGACTGGCTGGGCGACCAGGACGCCATCGAATACATGTGCCGCGAGGCCGTGCCGTCGATTATTGAACTGGAACACGACGGCGTGCCGTTCTCGCGTACCGAAGACGGCAAGATTTACCAGCGCCCCTTCGGCGGTATGACCACCGAATTCGGCGAAGGCCCGCCCGCCCAGCGTACCTGTGCTGCGGCTGATCGTACCGGCCACCACATGTTGCACGCGCTGTATCAGCAGGCGCTGAAATATCAAGCCGAATTCTTCATTGAATATTTTGCGCTCGATCTGATCATGGACGACGAAGGCGTTTGCCGCGGCGTTTGGGCTTGGGACTTGTGCGAAGGTACACTGCATCGATTCCGCGCGCACAAGGTGATTCTAGCCACCGGCGGCTACGGCCGTGCGTTTTTCTCCTGTACCTCCGCGCATACCTGCACCGGCGATGGCGGCGGCATGGTGCTGCGCGCCGGTTTACCTTTGCAGGACATGGAGTTCGTGCAATTTCACCCCACCGGAATTTACGGCGCGGGTTGTTTAATAACCGAGGGCGTGCGCGGAGAGGGTGGTTACCTGTCCAACTCCGAAGGCGAACGCTTCATGGAACGCTACGCGCCCAACGCCAAGGACCTGGCCTCGCGCGACGTGGTGTCACGCTCCATGACCATGGAAATCCGTGATGGGCGCGGCGTCGGCGAAGAAAAAGACCATATTCATCTGCATCTGGAGCATCTGGACGGCGACGTAATCCACGAACGCCTGCCCGGCATTGCCGAAACTGCGCGTGTCTTCTCCGGTGTAGACGTCACCAAAGAGCCGATTCCCGTGCTGCCGACCGCGCACTACAACATGGGCGGCATCCCCTGTAATTACAAAGGCGAAGTGCTGACGCTAAAAGACGGCGACCCGGACAGCGTTGTGCCGGGCTTGATGGCTGTGGGCGAAGCCGCCTGCGTATCCGTGCACGGCGCCAACCGCCTGGGCTCAAACTCCCTGCTGGATCTGGTGGTGTTTGGCCGCGCGGCTGCGCATCACTGCGAAGAAACCGTCAAAAAGGGCGAAGCACACAAGTCGCTGAAGAAAGACGTGGACGACGCCATGCTCGAGCGCTTCGACAGGATGCGCAACGCCAATGGTGGCTCGCCCACGGCAGAAATACGCCTCAAAATGCAGAAGACTATGCAGAACTATGCTGCGGTTTTCCGTACGGGCGATACCTTAAACGAAGGCGTGAGCAAGCTCGACGAAGTAATTTATACCTTTGAAGATGTTAAGGTTTCGGACCGCTCCATGGTATGGAATTCCGACCTGGTTGAAACCCTGGAACTGGACAACCTCCTGGGCAACGCTATGACTACCATACGCGCGGCTGCCAACCGGCTCGAGAGCCGTGGCGCGCATGCGCGTGAGGACTTCAAGGAGCGCGAGGATAAGGACTGGATGAAGCACACCCTGATCTGGCGCGATGGACCCACCGACACGCGAATTGATTATCGCCCGGTGCACATGGACACGCTCACCGATGAAATGGACACCGTGCCGCCGAAGAAGAGAGTTTATTAATGCGTGAGGCGTGAGGGGTGAGGCGTGAGGCGGTCCGGGCCGCTTCTATTTTCCGCCTCTCGCCTCACGCCTCTCACCTCAGGAGAGATACCCATGGCAGAGTTTCGACTTCCCAAAAATTCCCGCGTTACCAAGGGCAAGCATTTTGCGGCCGTGGATGGCGCCAAAAATGTAAAAACCTTCAAGGTGTACCGCTGGGAACCGGAAGCGGGCGAAAATCCGCGGGTTGATAGCTACGATATCGATCTGGATAAATGCGGCCCGATGGTGCTGGACGCGTTAATCAAGATAAAAAACGAGGTCGACCCCACGCTTACCTTCCGTCGCTCCTGCCGCGAAGGTATATGTGGTTCCTGCGCGTTCAATGTCGACGGCACCAATACGCTCGCCTGCATCAAGGGCATTGATGAAGTAAAGGGCGATGTGAAAGTCTATCCTTTGCCGCACATGTCAGTCGTCAAAGACCTGGTGCCCGATTTTACGCACTTCTATGCGCAATACGCCTCCATCGAACCCTGGATTAAAACCGACACCCCGGCTCCCACCCGCGAGCGCCTGCAATCGGTGGAAGACCGCAGCAAGTTGGACGGCTTATCCGAATGCGTACTGTGCGCCTGCTGCTCCACCGCCTGCCCGAGTTACTGGTGGAACCCGGAACGCTTCCTCGGCCCGGCGGTCTTGCTGCAAGCCTACCGCTGGCTGGCAGATTCGCGTGATGAGGCCACCGGCGAACGGCTTGATCAGCTGGAAGACCCGTTCAAGGTGTACCGCTGCCACACCATCATGAGCTGCACCAACACCTGTCCGAAAGGCCTGAATCCGGCCAAGGCGATCGCAGAAACCAAGAAAATGCTGCTGGAACGCCGGGGGTGAACAAGCTTGTGAGGCGTAAGGGTGAGGCGCAAAAGAAAACTACAGAGATAAAAGATGGAGCCGAGTAAGAATACCCCGCCTCAGGCCTCACGCTTCACGCCTCACGCGAGCAAAGCTCGCATCCGATGGTTGTGCCGGCGTGGCATGAAAGAGCTCGATGTGCTGTTGGAGCGTTACTTCGAGGCGGAATTCGATGCCCTGGATGTTAACGATCAGGCGCTGTTTTACGCGCTGCTGCAGCATGAAGATCCCGACCTGCATGCCTGGATGCTCGGACGCGTCGCAGCACCAGACCCGGCATTGCAGGAGTTAGTGACCCGTATACGGGAATATAGTGCTGCGGGTACACACTAGCCCACAAACATGTCGTGCAAAAAAACCAACACGACAGCCTGGAATTTTACCCGCAACCCTCGTTTAGTCTGCGGCTATTTATATATGGTGCGCATGGGCTGGCGCTTTTACTCCTATTGTACCTGACCATGCGGCAGCCATGGCTTGGCTTGCTGCTGCCTTTGTTGCTTTTGTCACTACTACATAATCTGCGCAAACAAGGCCTGAATCATCCGCACCGGATACGTCGTGTTCTCTGGCGTGGCCAGGGCCAATGGCGCTGGCAATACGCCGACGGACGCACCGTAGAGGGCGCGCATCTGGCTTCCAGTTTACGCTTGTCCTGGCTGGTGATTCTGAATCTGCGCGAGGCACAAAGCGGTGCCGTCAGGCGTTTGCTGTTACCGCGTGACTCGGTGGCAGCGCGCCAGCACCGCCGCCTGCGTGTTGTGCTGGCCTTGCCCCTGAATTGATCTTTGCCTCTGGCGAGAGTAAAAAAGAGGCTATGTCACCGAACTATATGGATCGTCATTCCCGCGAACGCGGGAATCCATATTTCGCGGCACTTTCACTGGATTCCCGCTTTCGCGGGAATAACGTTACAGATCAATAACTTATAGAAAATCACTATTCTTTGGTGA
>JBDNIO010000164.1:0-19463 GCA_041688215.1 Salinisphaeraceae bacterium
GCCTAAGTCTTTCTCGGTCTTTATGCCCTTGGCAAGCTCGCCTGCCAAAGCCTTCATTTTGTCCTGTTCCATCTGCTCTGCTCCTTTGCGGGTACATTACCCTGTGTGGAGCAGTTACACAGTTTTTGAGACAGTCCCCGCGCCTGCCCGATGCAGCGCATAAAGGCGCTCGAAATCGACGTGGCCCCGGTCCATGACGTAGAGCGCGCCAGCCTCGGGCAGCAGGATATCGAGGACGTTGACATCGTGCAGCTTGCCGTCGGAAATGTGTATGAATGACGGGATGTTGCCGCGCAGGTCGAGCAGTGTGTGCATCTTCACCGCCGCTTTGGTGCTGCGAAACGGCGCCCACGGAAACAGGGATAAAGATAGATCGATGGTGGTCGAATCCAGCGCGTAGGCCGTGCTGTCCAGGTCGATACCCAAAGGCTCGTCTGCGTACAGTTTGCGTGCCTGGGCAATCAGACGCTGAGCGAATGCTGCTTGAATACGCCAGTCGCGACGCGCGTTGGCGTCGGCCAGCGTCGCGCGTCTGACCGGATGCGAAAAACCCATGTGATAAAGCTTGGATGACTGGGCCGATAAACAGACTTCGATGTCGCGTAAGCTTTCCCGCCAAGTCAGTTGCGCAAACGCCATGACCCGGTACTGCTGGGCACAGGTCAGTGTTTTTACGTATCGGTTGCCGCCATAGCGATCTACCAGCCGTGCGTACGTCGTCCACGGCAGAAAGTCCATGAGCTGGGCGAACAGTGTCTTGCCGGTATTCATGGCGGGCTCCGCGTAAAAGCCCATTAAACCGCACTATGTGCAATCTGAAGTTCAAATCGACACCACCCTATTTCCCCTGTAATCTGCTGATATTCATTGCTATTTCACCCGATTCTACAGGTTTAACCGGACACTACTGTGCGTAGGTATGTTTTCTGGCGGACGGTTTGGATATAAATTAACGACATGGAAAGTGAATTTCTTTGCCCCGAATGCGGCTCCGGAAACGCAGAGGTCGAGATGATGGTTTCCCCCATGCCGCCTGATTTTTCGGATAATGCGGACACCGACCCCTGGCGGGGTGTGCTGCAGATTATTACTTGCGGCGATTGCGGCCGGGATGTGCCCGCGCATCTGGCCGAACGATGGAACGGGCTTACGGTGGATGAGGCACGCCGGGACTGGCTGGCGGTTTATCGCGATTCCCGCCCCGGTAGCGGGTAGATCCATTCCATCGACCAGCGCCGACTATTGTTTAGGTGCGGGTTCAGCCCAGCCCTTATAATGTGCGCCCGTTTCAATTCGATACTTTCAAGCATGAGCGCAGCGTCAGCCGAAGGCAGCAAGGCCGCGAATAACTTTTTACGCAATCTTATCGCGGAGCAGATTGAATCCGGTGAACACACCGGCGAGGTGGTCACGCGTTTTCCGCCCGAGCCGAACGGCTATCTGCACATCGGCCACGCCAAATCGATTTGCCTGAATTTCGGGCTGGCGCAGCATTTCGGTGGCCGTTGCCACCTACGTTTTGACGACACCAACCCGGAAAAAGAGAACCAGGAGTACATCGATTCCATCAAGGAGGACCTGCGCTGGCTGGGCTTTGAGTGGGATGGTGAGGTGCGCTTTACCTCGGATTACTTCGATACGCTGTATGAATACGCGGTGCATTTGATCGAATCCGGCCTGGCCTATGTGGATGACCAGTCGGCCGACCAGGCGCGGGAGAATCGCGGTACGTTGACCCAGCCGGGCAGGAATAGTCCCTACCGCGACCGTAGCCCGGAAGAAAACCTGGCGCTGTTCGAAAAGATGCGGGCCGGCGAACTGGAAGAGGGCAGTTGTGCCTTGCGCGCCAAGATCGATATGGCGTCCGGCAACATGAATCTGCGTGACCCGATTCTGTACCGCATCCGCAAGGCCGCGCACCACCAGACCGGCGATAAATGGTGTATTTATCCGTCCTACGATTTCGCGCACGGGCAGTCCGATGCGCTGGAAGGCGTGACGCATTCCATCTGCACCCTGGAATTTGAAGACCACCGGCCGCTGTATAACTGGCTGATCGAACACCTGCAGGTTCCCGCTAAACCCACGCAGTACGAATTTGGTCGCCTGAACCTGAATTACACTGTGACCAGCAAACGTAAACTCAAAACGCTGGTGGAAGAGGGCGTAGTTGACGGCTGGGACGACCCGCGCATGCCCACGATTTCCGGCATCCGCCGGCGCGGATATACCCCGGCTGCGATTCGTAAATTCTGCGATATGGTCGGCGTTTCCCGCTCCGACGGTGTGGTGGACGCCGGCATGCTCGAATATGCCATCCGCGATGATCTGAATGAAAACGCACCGCGCGCCATGTGCGTGCTGGACCCGCTGAAGGTCGTTATCAGCAATTATCCCGAAGGCGAGGTCGAAACCCTGACCGCCCCCGGCCACCCCAACCGTGACGACATGGGAATGCGCGAATTACCCTTTACCCGCGAGCTCTGGATAGAACGCGAAGACTTCCGCGAAGAAGCCAACAAAAAATACAAGCGCCTGGTGTTGGGTAAACGGGTGCGCCTGCGCAACGCCTATGTTGTACAGGCCGAGGAAGTTCTAAAAGACGCAAACGGGGAAATAACTGAAGTACATTGCACTTATGACCCCGACACCCTCGGCAACAATCCCGAAGACGGCATCAAGCCCAAAGGGGTAATCCACTGGGTATCTGCAAGCCACGGCAAGCGTGCTGTGGTGCGGTTATACGACCGCTTGTTCGCCAGCGAACACCCGGGGCGAGGCGATGAGGATTTTCTGCAGGACCTGAATCCTGACCCGTTGCAGATTCGTGCCGGTTGCTGGATTGAGCCCGCCCTGGCGAAAGCCGAACCCGAGGCCTGTTTCCAGTTTGAACGCACCGGCTATTTCGTGGCGGATCGCTACGACCATCGCCCCGATGCGCCGGTATTCAACCGCTGTGTGGAGCTGCGCGATACCTGGGCAAAGATCGAGGCCAAAGACTAGACTGCATCGCCGCTGTCACTGCTAAACTGGCAGCCCATACAAAAAAGCTACGGAGGCGCGCTATGAAAACCAAACGCCTGAATATTCTCGATGCTTCCTGGCTGTATGTGGAATCCCCAACCACCCCGATGCAGGTCGGTGGTTTGCTTACGTTCCGCATTCCCAAAAACGCATCGGAGGATTTCGTGCGCGACCTGGTGGAAGATTTCCGCCAGCATAAAGATGTCTATCCGCCCTGGAACCGGCGGTTGAAAAATGCCCGCCTGCGTAGCCTGACGCCCACCTGGCTGGAAGACGATAACGTCGATATTGATTATCACTTTCGACATTCGGCGCTGCCGCGTCCCGGCGGTGAACGCGAACTCGGCACCTTGATTTCACGTCTGCATAGCCGGCCGATGGATTTCCGCCGCCCGCCCTGGGAGTGTCATTTAATCGAAGGGCTGGAAAACAACCGCTTTGCGCTTTATATAAAAATCCACCACGCCCTGATTGATGGCGTGTCCGGCATGCGGTTGTTAGCGCAAGCGCTGGCCGAAACACCGGACGACATAAATCGGCCACCACTCTGGGCTATTAAACCACCCACAAAAAAACGCAAACCGGAAAAGGACAAAGAGGTGGCATCCGTCGGTGGCGCCATCCGTACCGCCTTCGATGATATCGTTGCCCAGGCCCGCAATATTCCGGATGTAATTCGGGTAGCGCGCGAAGCCATCTCGGCCGCACGCAGCGAAAACGACCCGTTGCGGGTGCCGTTCGATACACCCAAGTCCGTGCTAAATGGCCGTATTTCCGGTAACCGCCGGTATGCCACACAGCTTTATTCGCTCGCCCATTTCAAGCGTTTGGCTGATGCGGCGGACTGCACAGTGAACGATATTTACCTGGGCTTGTGCGGCGCCTCGCTGCGGCGCTTCCTGAGTGAAATTGATGGGCTGCCAAGCAAGTCGCTAACGGCAGGTATCCCGGTATCCGTGCGTCCCAAAGACGATATGGAGGAGGGCAACGCGATTACCTTCATCATTGCCTCGATGGGCACCGATATTGCTGACCCGCAGGAACGTCTGCAGGCCATCGCCGAGTCCACCCGCCGTTCCAAGGGGCTGCTGCAAAAACTACCCGCCAGCGCCATAACCAGTTACACACTCGGCGTGATGGGGCCGTATGTATTGTCCCTGATTACCGGCCTGGCCGGACGCACGCGGCCGGTGTTCAACATCACCGTGTCCAACGTGCCCGGGCCGCAGAAACCTTTGTACATCAAGGGCGCAGAAATGGAGGCGTTTTACCCGTCTTCCCTGGTCACCCACGGCCAGGGTCTGAACATTACCTGCCACGGTTATGAAGATACGCTCGGAATAGGCCTGGTGGGGTGCCGCGAAACCCTGCCGCATATGCAGAAACTGGCTGAATATATGGGCGAGGCGCTGGCGGAGCTGGATGCGATTTATCCCGCCGAGTGATTCCGTGTTGGGTGGTAGTGGTTCTAACTTTGACTCTGGCACCACCCATCGTTATTCCGGGCTCGCAGAGCCGAGTGCAACGAGCTGAACGCAGTGAACCCGGAATCCATAGCTTAAAGAGTCTGGATTCCGGATAAATGCTACGCATTTTCCGGAATGACGAGTTAGCTAAATGAGCGTTTGAGCGACTTGGATGATTACTCGGCGTCTGCGCCAAATTGTGCGAACAACTCGGCGCCGGTCAGATTCCTGGTGGCGTTGGCGAAACTGTAGTACTCGGGTTTTTCATCGATAAATATCTGCTGGTGAAAATCCCAGTGTTGGGTGCTGTTAAACAACCCGGCCGGGACCTCATACTGGTTGGTTTCTCGCAGCCGGTAGAACAAATGCGTGCCACAGCTTTTGCAAAAGCCGCGCTCAGCCCATTCTGAAGAGGCAAACGTCGTGATGTTTTCCGAGCCCCTGAATTCGACATCCGCACCGCATTCCACGGCGAAAAACGGACCGCCGCCCCATTTTCTGCACATGCTGCAATGCCAGGCGTCGAAATGGTCTTTGGGCGAAGCGGCCAGTATTTGCACCGCGCCACACAGGCATTTTCCTGTTTGTGTGTTTGTATCTGTCACAATGTTCTCCTGAAAAATAACGGCCTGACTGCTATCAATAACGAAATAATATGATTGAATCATGAATATGCGCAATACGCGGGTGTGGGGCGCCTTACTTTTGGCCTATGGGTTGTGCTTGCCGGTACACGCCGCCGAATTACGCGACGTAGTCGTAGTCGGCAGTAACTGGGACGGCACTGCTGAGGTGTTCGACCCGGACACATTCGAGGTGCTCAAGCGCATCGACATTGTGCCCGACCGGGCCGAGCGCATGGCCGAAATAGAGGACAACTGGTTGCGCTGGATTAAATTTCTGTTCATCCGGCATGTGATCGGTGAAGGCCACGATCAGCTTGTGGATGATTTGTTTCCGTCCAAAGACGGGCGGTACCTGTACGCTTCCCGGCCTAGCTTCGCGGACGTAGTGGCGATAGACGTAAACAGCGGCGAAATCGTCTGGCGCACGCCCGTGGAAGGCGCGCGGGCCGATCACGCCGCGTTGTCTCCGGATGGCAAAGTGTTTCTGGTGTCGGCGTCGATGGCGGGAAAAGTTCATGCAATTGATGCCGCCTCGGGCAAGATAATCGGCGGGTTTGAATCGGGCGACCAGCCCCACGAAAGTAACTACTCCAAAGACGGCGAGCGTATTTATCACGCCAGCATCGGCAAGGTCTTTCTGCCGTTTACTGCAACCTGGCTGGACTGGACCAAGGGCGAACGCGTGTTTCAAGTGGTGGACGCGGATACTTACGAAGTACTCAAGCGTGTGGATATCGGCAAAAAGCTGGAAGAATTCGGCATGCCCTGGATCGACTCGGCGGTGCGCCCGATGGCCATTACGCCGGACGAACGCTTTGCTTATATGCAGATTTCCTTCCTGCATGGCTTCGTTGAATATGACCTGCAAAAAGACAAGGTCACCCGCGTGGCCAAACTGCCGGTGCCGGATGAAATCGAAAAATTATCCTATTGGGACTACCAGTTGAACTCTGCCCACCACGGCCTGGCGATGAATCATGCGGGCACCAAACTGTGTGTGGCGGGTACCATGGATGGCTATGTGGCGATTGTTGCCCGGGATGACTTTAAGCAGACGATTATCCCGCTGGCAGAAAAACCGCTGGATGCGAAGCCCTACTGGTCCACCGAAAGCGCCGACGGCAAGCAATGCTATGTATCGGTTAGCGAGCAGGATCGCGTGGCCGTTATTTCATTCGCCGAGGAAAAAGAGATCGCCAGCGTGCCCGTGGGCGACCATCCACAACGCATACGAACCGGCCAACTGCGCTTGCAATAAACGCGTGGCCGAAAGCTGCGCCGCGGCGTTGCTATAATCAGGCTAGAGCTCCGCAGCAAGTATCCAATATGTCCGTAACCGAACGCTTACAGTCCCTGGCGGGTAGCGTACTCGACAGCGCCCGAAGTATGAGTTTGCCGGTGGACGACGCACAACAATTATACAGCGATCGTATCGAACCGTTGATCATTAAAAAGATTTCCCGGTTTGTGATCCCTTTCGTGCGCCGCAGCGGCGTGCGGGTGCTGGAGCTCGAACCCGGTCGCGTGGTTTGCGAGATGCCGCTCAAGGGCAACGTAAACCATATCGGCACCATGTATGCGGGCGCCTTGTTCACACTGGCGGAGTTCCCCGGCGGCCCGTTAATACTCGGTACCTTTGGCCTGCGCCGCTTTATTCCGATTGTGACTTCTCTGGATATGGAGTTTCTGAAAGCCGCCAAAAGTAACGTTCGGATTGAACTGGAATTGCCGGAAATCGACGCCCAACGTATCGAGGCCGAAACCCTGGAACAGGGCAAGGCGGAATTCGCGCTGGAAGGTGAACTAAAAGATTCGGCGGGCGAGGTCGTGGCCCGCAGCCTGGCGCGTTACCAGATGCGGCCACGCCGACGGTAAAGGGCATTCTATGATGTATACATGGGCGCTTTACAGCCTGAAAGGCGGGGTGGGTAAAACCGCCGCGGCAGTGAATGTGGCCTGGGAAGCCGCGCAGGCGGGGCGTAAGGTTTTGCTATGGGATCTGGACCCGCAGGGCGCAGCCACCTGGTATCTGAAAGCGGATCAGGCCAGATCGGAACCCGCAGCTAAAGTGCTGGGCGGCAAGAGCCCGCTGGGCCGTTTTATCCGCAAGACCGATTATCCGGGCTTACAGGTTATCCCCGCGGATGTGAGTTATCGTCACATTGATAGCCTGCTCGACCAGACCAAGAAACATAAAAAGCTGCTGCGTCGGTTACTGGCGCCCTTTTCAGAGGATTACCAGTTAATCGTGCTGGATTGCCCGCCGAGGATGTCGCGTTTGGCGGCGGCGGTGATGCAGGCTTGCGATTCGCTCATTGTGCCGGCACCACCCACGCCCTTGTCACTTCGCGCACTGGCGCATGTACGTGAATTTGCAGACAAGCAGGGCATTAAGCGCGAAAACCTGCGACCGCTGGTGTCGATGGTGGATCGCAGAAAACGCATGCATAACGACATTATCGACGGCGATACCCCAGAGTTGTCAGATCGCCTGTCGACATTCATCTCCTATAACAGCAACGTCGAACGTATGGGCCTGCACCAGGCACCGGTAGGGGCATTTGCGCCATATTCTGTCGGCGCGCAGCAATTCGCAGTTTTGTGGCACGAACTCAACAAACGTTTTGGCACAGGCTGGTGAAGCGCTGTGAATGCGCCGGACGTGAAAGTGACCGGGATACACTCCCGATGGGAAATGCAATGACCGGCGCACTCGGCCGCTCGGGATTGTAGACTGTGTGCTGTGAGGTTCTTCAGGATATATTGATGGAGGTCGTTTTTGCCCAAGCCCACTAAAGCGCGCGCAATAGTAGACTGGGACGGCTGCCTGAAGCGGCTAACCGCCGGTGCCAGAAGCCTGAAAGTTCGCACCTCGCCCGAGGCGCGTGCGGCCATGATCGACTTTCTGAAGCACCTGGAAACCTGGAATGCCAGCTATAACCTGACCGCGGTGCGTGCGCCAGAAGATATGGTGGTCCGGCATCTGCTGGACAGCCTGGCGGCCGCGCCCTATGTTAAAGGCGACAGCGTGGCGGATGTAGGCAGCGGGCCCGGCTTGCCGGGCATTCCGTTGGCCCTGGCGCAACCGGGCAAGCGTTACACCCTGATTGAATCCAATGCCAAAAAGGCCGCGTTTCTGCGCCATATTGTACGTAGCCTGAAGCTGCAGAATGTGAGCGTAGTGCAGGAACGCAGCGACGACTATCGGTCCCGCGGCGGTTTCGATACGGTTATTTGCCGTGCCCTGGCGGAAACCGAACTGGCGTTAAAAATGGCGGGTCACTTGTGTGCGCCGGGCGGCCGTTTTGTATTGCTTAAAGGACGTGACCCGGCGGAGGAGCTGCAACAGATTTCCGGTGCTTTTCGTGTCGCGGAAGTGGCGAGTATCAGCGTGCCGGAACTGGAGGCGCAGCGGCATATTGCGGTGCTGGAGCCGGGGTTGTTATAAAGCCGATTGAATTGCGGCAAGATACAATCTTGCCTTGCAGAGGTTGCTTAAAAAGTCCATCCATGGACTTTTTTATCGAAGCAACCAGAAAACGCGGTTTCCTGGTTGCTTCATTTTCAAGCACTTACCGTGCTCGAAAATGTTGGCACATCCCTGTGCCAAGCGGGAACTGTAAAAAACTGCGTTTTTAAGCAGCCCCCACAGGGCTTTAATCAGACCGCTTAGCCAGCCACTCAGACGCAATCTTCCAGGTATTATCCGGCGCCTTGCCGCCCGCAAATACACCCGCATGGCCGCCCGGCGCCATGCTGAAGGTCTTGTCTTCGGAATTAACCACGTCCATCACCTTGCGCGCGCTGGCTTCGCCCACCAGGGTATCGTTTTCTCCGGCGATCGCGAGCAGGGAGCACTGAATACGCTCGAACCTGGCCTCCTCATCGTCTAGCTGAATGCGTCCGGTTGCCAGCGCGTTATCCAGCCCGACCTTGACGAAAAAGTCCTGCACGATGCCGCCGGGGTAATCGAGCATGCGGTCGAACCAGCGGCTGGTGGTGGTGTGGACTTCGACAAAATCACGATCCGCCAGATTGATGAACAAGTCCCAGTAAGTCATCAGGCTGCCGACCGGGTTGGTCATCTTGAACGCCAGGGAATTCATCCACCCGGGCACTTGTAAATAGCTGTTTTTAACATCATGCAGGCGCAAGTCGGTGTATTTGCGTATCAGGTGCGTAGGTGTATTCATCAGCACCAGAATCTTGGCCGCCAGGGTGGAATCGTGCATGTCGATGGGGCTGGCCACGGTCACGATATTGCGAATATGCGCGTCCCGCACCACGGCGGCGTAGATCAGGCAGAACAGGCCGCCCATGCAGTAGCCGAACAGGCTGATGTCTTCCTGACCGGAATGCTTGCGTACCGCGCGGGCGGCGCTGGGCAGCATTTGTATCGTGTATTCGCGCACCCCCAGGTGGGCATGCTCGCGGTGCGGTTCGCCGAAATCCACCAGATAGACTGCAAAACCCTCGGCCAGCAGGAAACGCACCAGGCTGCGTTCGGGCAGCAGGTCGAAAATCAGGGTGCTGGCGGCCAGCGGAGGGACTAGTAAAACCGGCGTGCGGTGCTTGCGTTTTTTTACCTTCACGCGCTGCTTGCCGACCTGGATATGGTCTTCGCCCAGCGGCGGGTAATAGCGCAGCTTCAGCAGACCGTGATCGAATAGCAGTTCGTAAGGCGTTAAGTCGGCCTTGACCAAGCTATCCGTGTTGAACAGGCGGTCGTAACCGTTGCGCAAAAAATCGGATGCGGTGCCCGCACCTTCACGTGCCGATTGCGGCGTGTCCTGGGCGAAGCGTCGGAATCTGGCCAGTTTGTCCATCATGACGCATGATTATACTGGGCCAGGGGTACGCTGGGTAATCGGCGCTACCCGAGCGGGAAATCAGTGTCCGGCTTTATCGCCCCACAGTTCTTCCAGACGCGCATCACGTCCACAGGCCGAGCGGTAGAATTTATAGCGTATCGGTGTGGTTTTATAGTAGTTCTGGTGATAGTCCTCGGCATCGTAAAAGGCAGTGGCCTTAACAATATCCGTTACGATAGGGCTTGGCGCGCCGTTGGCGTTCTGCAGCTTCTTTTTCGATGCCTCGGCCAGTTTTTTCTGCTTCTCGTTCTGGTAAAAAATAGCGGTGCGGTATTGATTGCCGCGGTCGCAGAACTGGCCGCCGGCATCGGTGGGGTCTACGTTGTGCCAGAACACTTCAAGTAGTTTTTCGTAGCCGACCTTGTTGGGGTCATACACGATCTCAACTGCCTCGGTGTGGCCGCTGGAGACTTCGCGATAGGTGGGGTTTTCTGTGCGGCCGCCTGTGTAACCCGAGGTGGTTGAGACCACGCCGTCGAGTTCATCGAAAGGCGCTTCCATGCACCAGAAACAGCCGCCTGCGAATACCGCGGTCGCCGTATTTTCAGGCGCGCTTTGGGACTGGGTTTCGCCAGCCTGCGATTGTGTGGCTTCGCCATTGGATTGCTGCCCGCAGGCGGGCAGCACAAGGGCGAACAGGGCGGCGGCTGATAGCCGGTAAAATAACGTCATAGCTAAAATCCGGGGGTGTTAGTGTGAGGTTAGACCGTAGTAAGTCCATAATGATCACAGGTTTTCACGGAGAATTCGCCCATGGGTTTTTATGATCGCAATGTGTTGCCGCATGTGCTTGATTTTGCTTGTGGTTTAAAAGCCATACGCAAGCAGCGCGAGAAGATCGTACCGCTGGCGCACGGCGATACGCTGGAAGTCGGCATCGGTACGGGCCAGAACCTCTGCCATTACGACAAGCACAAATTATCGCGTTTATGGGGCCTGGACCCGGCGGCCGAAATGCAGCCCAAGGCGCGCAAACGCATGCAGGCCGCCGGCCTGGATGTTGACCTGATTCCCATCTCGGCCGAGGCCATTCCCAGGGAAGACGCGAGTTTCGACACCGTGGTGCTTACCTACACACTCTGCAGTATTTCCGACCCGGTAACCGCGGTTAAGGAAATACGCCGGGTATTAAAATCCGGCGGCCAGCTCCTCTACTGTGAACATGGCCTTGCGCCGGACCCGAATGTGGCCAAGTGGCAGGAACGCCTGACCCCGTCCTGGCGCAAAATTGCAGGTGATTGCCGGATGGGACGCGATATCCCGGCAATTCTCAAGCAGGGCGGTTTCGAGTTGCCCAATATGCAACAGGGCTATATTCCAGGCCCGAAAATTCTTTGCTACAACTACTGGGGTGTGGCCCATAACGCGGATTAAATTCGTAAAGTAGTACTGCCTGATGTGAGCGCGATATTGCGGTACTCGCAATCGCCGGGTTGCCGCTGGAACAGGCTGTTGGCGATAAGCCAGACGCGTTTGATGTTCGCCGCGGGCGTACCCAGCGCACGAATACAATCGTCATAAACGTTGCGTGTTTCCTGCTGCCATTGGGCCAGACCCTGCGGGCCGCTGCGGATTACAATGTGCGTTTCGCGATGGGCCCAGGTCGGCAGCGGGCAGGTATAGACGGTTTCCGCCGGCAGCTCTGCGCTCCAGTACCAGGTGATGTCCTGGCCGTTGTCGAACTCGACTGCAATGCTTAAATAGTCGTGTGTAGGTAGCGTGTCCTCGGCAATGTCCGAGGGCAGGCGCTCGATACGCCACTCCCATGAAATCTGCGTGTCCGGGGTGAGTTCCAGCGGCGCGTCGTATTGCAGAATGCCGACATCGGCGTGGGTGTGGCAGCGAATGGAGTCTTGCCCAGCATTACTCTGCGACTGGTAAATCTCGGATTCGCCCAGAAACCAGAGGTATTTCCAGGATTCTGGCGGACGGTTCTCGCTTTGCAAGCGTGCGAGTTCGGCGGCAATTTGCGGTGGTGCATTTGCAGTCTTATTGAGTTCAGTCAAGGCAGCGGCTAAATCGCTGTCCTGACGCCAGCACAGAATCAGCGTGGTGATGCCGCCGGAGGCCTTGCGGTAATCCGCGGGATCAGTCGCCAATTCGCCGCTACGCGTGGCCCATTCGCCGGGAAAATAGCTGGCCAGGTACAGCCGGCCGTTCGCCTCGGGGACAAAGCTCTGCGTATCGCGAGTACCGCTGAAAACGTCGCCATCCTCACCCACGCGCATCCATAACTGAAAGCGCGGGCCCACCCAGATATCCAGCAGGCGAGACAGGTAAACCCGGCCGCAACTGAACAGAGAAACGGGTTCGCCCGCGCAAAGGTCAACGCCGGTATCAAACCAGGGCGGTTGATTCGCCGGTATGTCCACCAGCGCGGACTGCTCAAGCTGCGGGGCTGCGGCTTGCTCCAGCCAGGTTTCGCAGTGGGACCGAAAGGAGGCGCGATCAGGTTCGGGCGTCAGTTGTCCACGCCAGCGTTTGCTGGTGGTGCGCCAGATCAGCCGGCTGACTATTGCCAGTTCGTGCAGGGTTTGTTTGAACGTCTTCATAATTTCAGCATGATTTCGGCATGGTCGTGGATTATCTATAGGCAAACGTCGGATTCATCACTTGCTCCACAAAATGCGGCGCCAATGCCGGCTCCATGCACAGCGCAAACAGGATACCGTAGCCGGCGCCCCACAGATGAGCGCTGTGATTGATGTTACCGCCGCCGCGGTGGGCGGCATAGAAACTGTAAGCCGTGTAGGCCACCGCAAACACGATGGCCGGCAACGGAAAAAAGAATACAAAAAGCAGCGACCAGGGTGCGAGCAGGATATAAGCGAACAACACCGCCGAGACGGCGCCAGAAGCGCCCAGGCTGCGGTAATTTGGATCCCGCAAATGTTGTATATAGCTGGGCACAATGGCAACCACAATCGCTGAAAGATAGAACAGTACAAAACCAATACCGCCTATATATTGCGCGAAAAACGGCTCCATGACACGGCCAAAAAAATACAGCGTAATCATATTGAACAACAGGTGCGCGCCGTCGGCATGCACAAAGCCGTGGGTAATCAGGCGGTGCGCTTCGCCACGTGCAATTGCCGGCGGCCAGAACAGTAGCTTGCCGAGTAATGCCTGGTTACTGAAACAGGGAATCGACACCGCGCAGGTCAGTGCGATCAGGGCCAGTGTAATGAGCGGTTCTTGCAGCATGAGATTAAAGGGGTTAGGAAAACTAGGCTATTGTGCCTGAACCGCCGCCGGCTTCGTCAGGAGCAAATTGCGGCAGGCGAATACCCCCAGAAGCGGGCCGGGGACCAATACCAGAAACAGGAACTCGATAGGAATAATGCGACTTAACAGGCTGATAACCTGAATACTGATCGCGGTAATGGTAAAGCCGATGCAGTTGACCAGCGTAAGCGCGGTGCCCACGTATTCGCGCGGCGCCGAGTTGGCGGTTACGGTAGAAAACTGTGGCGAGTCGCCGGCCACGGTAATGCCCCAGAACAGCATAAAGCACAGAAACAGGGCAGGCGGCGCGTACAGCAGCATGATAGGCGACAACAGGCAGGCCAGGCCCGAACCGGCAAGCAGATAAAACGCCACCCGCGCGCTGCCTGCGCGTTGCGAAACCAGTCCACCGCCGACACAACCCAGGGCACCTATGCCGAGTATATAAAACGACCACAGGGAAACGTTCAAATCCGGCAGGCCGGCGCGCTGTGCATAGTGCGCCAGAATAACCGGCAAAAACGCCCAGAGCGCGTAAAGCTCCCACATGTGGCCGAAATAGCCGAACGTCGCGGAACGCAGATCACGGGAGCGAAATATCCTGGGGATGGCGCCGATACTGAATACTGTTCTGGCGGGCAGGTAGGGCCCGACGGGCACCAGAAAATAAACCGCGAGGCCGCCGAGCACAGCAATAGCAGATACCGCGGCCAGAATGTACTCCCAGGCCAGGGTGCTTCCCAGCCCGCGTAACAGATGCGGAAATGCGGTGCCCAGCACCAGTGCCCCGAGCAGATAACCAATCGCCCGCCCCAGGCCTTGCTCATACCAGGAGGCGGCAATTTTCATGCCCACGGGATAAATGCCGGCCAGAAAAAAACCGGTAGCGAAACGCAAAAACAGAAGCGACCCTAAACCCTGTCCGAACAGGAATACCGCGAGGTTGCAGCCGGCGCCGAGAAGCGCGCAGATCAGGAAGACGGCGGGTGGTGGATAGCGGTCAGACAGCGATAGCAGCGCAAAACACAGCGTGCCGGCTACAAAGCCAAACTGTACGGCTGAGGTAATCAGGCCGAGCGCATTCGCGGGCAAGTCCCAGGCAGCCTGCAAGTCGCCAAGCACGGCGTTACCCGCAAACCACAGCGAGGTCGCGGCAAACTGGGATAGTACAATAACCGGCAGTATCCACCGGGGCCGTGCGTGTGCGATCCTTGCGATTCCTGGATTTTCAGGCATGTCCGGCATGTCCGGCATGTTGCAGCGGCGCGGTGTATCCTGCAAGACTTGCTAACGCGAAAGGACAGCCAGGTATGAGTACAACCGCTGCGAATCTGGATTTTCAGGTACGTAAAGACGACTTTCACGAAACGCGCGTAGTCGAATCGCCCGCGCCGGTTGCGCCTGCACCCGGGCAGGTCAGCCTGCGGGTCGACAGCTTTGCCGTGACTGCCAACAATATTACCTACGCCGCCTATGGCGACGTGTTGGGCTATTGGCAATTTTACCCGGCCCGAGGGCTGGGGCCGCATCCCGGTGTGGGGCTATGCCGACGTTGTGGCCTCGGAACACGCGGATATCGACACGGGCGAGCGCCTGTTCGGCTACTGGCCGATGTCGCGTTATGCCTTGCTAACACCCGCACAGGTGGACGCGAGCACGGTGGTGGAAGGCGCGCCGCAACGCCAGCAACTCAACCCGTTTTACAACCGCTATATGCGCTGTGCCGCAGACCCCGCGTATCAGGCAGATCAGGAAGACTGGCATTCCGTTTTCCGTCCCCTGGGCATTACCGGATTCCTGTTGGACGCGTTTCTGGGCGAGCACGATTTTTGGGGCGCGCAGACAGTGATGCTATCCAGCGCCTCATCCAAAACCGCCACCTGCCTGGCGCATTTTCTGCACGCGCGTGGTGATTGCGAAGTTCTGGGGCTGACCTCCGCGAGCAATCTGGAGTATGTTCGGAATAGTGGTTGCTACGACCGGGTGCTGGAATACGCTGAAATCGAATCGCACCCGGCTGAAACGCCCACGGTTTTTGTAGACATGGCCGGCGACGCCGAGGTTCTGGCGCGTGTGCACGAACACTTTAATACCAGCCTGTGCAAAAGCATTACCGTCGGCGGCACCCACTGGCAGGCCATCGCCGCGCCGCAGGCGTTGCCTGGTCCAGAGCCGGAATTTTTCTTTGCACCGAGCCATATTCAGGACCGGATTAAAGACTGGGGGCCGGGCGAGTTTCAGCAACGTTTCGCCCGCGCTTGGTCATTGTTGCTACCAAAGGTACAAGCCGGAATTGATCTGGTGCACGGTGAAGGCATGGACGCGCTTGAGGATGTTTACCGCGCCATGCTGGAGGGTACCGCGGCGGCCGACAAAGGCTATATTATCAGTCTATAACCGTGGCATAAATCAGGAGCAGAAAATGAATAAATCTTTGTTCGGCATAATCATTATGGCTGCATCAATCGCTGTAAGCGTTCCGGCCCACGCGCAACAACCCAGCCCGCTTTCGCCCCAGCAACTTGCCAACTGCGCCAGCCAGGTACAGCAGCTACGCAGCGAGGCTGTTCGACTGAATCAGCAGGCCGCGGCACACGACAGTCGCCGTGACGAACTGGCCCGCCTGCGCGATGCAGCCCGAACATCCACTGAAATCCTGATCAGCTATAACCAACAGGCGACGGCATTCAATAGTGAAATGGTCGCTTTCCGCGAGGATATGGACCGGATAAATGAGGTCAAGCGTGCTTATGACCAAGGCTGCGCAAACCGTTCCTATCGCCGTTCTGATCTGGCGGCACTGCCGCAAGACAAAGCCAATGCCATGCGTACTGGCCTTGCGGATGTGCGCGTTCCCCACACCAATGCGGCCAATGTTCCGTTACAGCAGCAGTAACCAATAATGAAATATATCTTGCTGCTGTTGGCCTTGTTGATTATCGCCCAGGTTGCCACCCGGCAACTGGATGTTACAGCGCAGGATGCGACGGTCGAAACCAGCGAAGGTCAGCCACCGAATGTACCGACGCGCCCGCAGGACCTGCAGCAGTTTTCCAACGATATGGATCAGTTTACGCAGGATTCCGCAGCGCGCCGCAGACAGGAAATTGACGAGCGGGCGCGTTAGTCGTTCTTGTCGTCATCAGCTGTTTCCGTTGCTGCTGCGGCGGTGTGTAGCGGGTAATCCTGCTTGAAGGTAAGCGTGCGGTAAGGGAAGGGGATTTCGATATTTTCAGCGGCCAGGGCCTTGCGTATGGATTCGGCTACCCGGTCACGTGATTGCAGTTCCTGCAACGGGCCGGATTTTGCCCACCAGGCCACCTCGAACTCCACGCCACTGTCGGCAAAACGCCGGATATAAGCCAGCACTGGCGGGTTATCCGCCACGGGCTCGCAGTCTTCCACCGCCTGGGTAAGCACCTTGCGTGCCTGTTCCAGATCGGTGTCGTAAGCCACCATTACTGCGAACGTTTGCCGGGTATTTTGCCGCCAGGTGGTCACGCGTACCGCGTTCTGGTAAATCTTGGCGTTGGGCACCACTACCAGCTCTTCGGATACTTCGCGAATCAGGGTGGAGCGCACCCAGATATCGTGCACGCGGCCACATACTGGCGGCTCGGTTTCCACTTCAATATAGTCGCCAATCTCGAACGGGAAACGCCATAGAATCAGGAGCCCCGCAAACGCGTTTTCGAAAATGTCGCGAAAGGCAAAGCCGGCCACCAGCGAGGCGATGCCGAGATAGGTGAGCGCGGTGACGAGTTCGAAACCGGGGAACAGGATTTTGGCGATGAGCAGCCCGCCGCCAATCCATATCAAAACGTAGACGAACCGGGAAAGGACTTCGCTCAGGCTGTGGCTGATCCCGCTGTGCTGCACAGTTTTCGGGAGCCGGCCTTGCAGGCACCGGCCAGGAAGACGATCAGAACAAATACAGCGAAGGCCAGCAGCACATAGGGCAGGTGTTCCAGAAAGTTGTTCCAGACGTCGATACTGGCGTCTAACAGCCGATTTACTGATTCCGAGATGCCGGAGGGTTCGACATCGGTATTGGCGGCGTCCCCGCCTGAACTTGCGCCAGCATCGCTTGCCGCCTGACCCTTGTCTACGGGGACGAGTTCGCCGTCAACCTTGACGCTGTCGAGTTTGCCCTGTTTGTCGAAATCGATGTCTATATCGATATTCGAGCCCTTGGGCCTGACTAAATTGGCCGCGCTTTCTACACTGCTTTCGGCCATGCGCCGACCCTAATCCCGGAAATTATTGAACTGCAAGGGCAGTTCCTGTTGCGACTTTTTCAGCAGCGCCATGGCGGCTTGCAGGTCGTCGCGCTTCTTGCCGGTCACCCGAACCTTGTCTTCGTTTATTTGCGCAGAGACCTTGAGCTTGGATTTTTTCAGCTCGGCAATAATCTGCTTGGCGACGGGCTGGTCAATACCCTGTTTGAAGGTAAGCTGCCGGCGCGCGCCGGCGAGGTTGGTCTGCACGTCGCCCAGCGACATGCTGCGTAAATCAATGCCGCGTGCGGGCAACTTGTTGCGCAGAATGTCGTGCATCTGGTCGAGCTGAAAATCACTGGGCGCGTGTTCGTTTACGGTGTCTTTGTCGAGTTCGAACCCGGCGTCCACGCCCTTGAAGTCAAACCGGTTCTGCATCTCGCGGTTGGCCTGGTCTACGGCGTTGGTAAGCTCGTGTGTGTCGACTTCGGAAACGATATCGAAACTGGGCATGGGGCTCCTTGGATTTGGACAATGGCAGGATTATAAAGGGCGCTGCCGACGCTTGCAGTCTGTGCCTATTTGCTGGCCCGCGCCACACGCTTGTCCTGCGCCAGCATGTGTCGGGCAAGTGCCACCAACCCCGCCATGCTGCCGACCACGGCGTCCGGCTGGTGCGGATGCCCAACCGTGCCGGGGAATATTTTATCCAGCCAGGCTTGGTCCCAATGTGCGCCGTTGTAGAAAACGGCCGTTACACCAGCCTTTTTAGCCGCGACCACGTCGGTGGTGGAATCGCCCACATACCAGCACTGCTCGCTGGCGGGAAGCCCTAAATACTCCAGCGCTTTCAAGATGAGATCGGGGTCGGGCTTGCGGTATTTAACGTCATTGCCGCAGGCCATGGTGTCGAACAAATCCACCCATTGACCGCCTTCCACCACCTTGACTTCGTGCTCCATGAATTCGCGGTTGCGGTTGGAGATAATGCCCAGGAATACGCCGAGCGCACGCAGGCAAATAAGCTGTTCACCGGTATCGGATTCCAGCGGCGATACCTCGCCAACATAGTTGCGATACGCGCTATCGAAAGCCTGGTGCGCGCGCCGCTTGGCCTCGGCATTGTCGCCGAACAGCACCTCAAAAATGTCGCTGCGGGATATTTTGCGTTGCTCGGTAATCTTGGGGTGCAGGCACTCGTGGTCGCGTACATACTTAACCAGCTTCGCGTCTTCGATCGTCTTGGATTTTTCCGGCGTCAGCATATGTTGGCGCAAATCCAGCTCATCGAGCTTGGGCAGCACGTCATCTATTGCGCGATACATCGCGTCATGGGTGTCCACCAGGGTAGCGTGCCAGTCGATCAGAATTACGTCCGGTTTGGCATGGGGGAGTTGTAATATGCTCATAAGTGGGTGCTTTTCTAAAACGCCGGGACTGCCTTGTAGTCGCGTAAGTCTAATTCATCACGATAATAACGAAAGCTGATCCCCAGCTCTGAGCGGTGGCTTGAACAGATCACAATTCAAAGCCCTGCGCGGAAATTGATTCAAACCGTTTCGCTTGCAGGCCAGCCGGAATCGCTGGGCCAGTAACTCGGCGAATTGCCCGGTACCGGTTTGCCGTGTGCCCCAGGAAGTATCGTAATCCTTGCCGCCGCGTGATTGTTTAATCAAGCTCATTACATGCGCCGCACGTTGCGGGTAATGCGCCGACAACCAGTCGCGAAACACTTCTTTCAGCTCCCACGGCAGGCGTAACAAAACGTAACCGGCGTGTTTTGCACCCGCGTCGGCCGCGGTTTGCAGCATGGCTTCAATTTCGTGATCGGTAATGGCGGGAATCACCGGCGCGGTCATTACCCCGGTGGGCACACCGACGTCAGCCAATGCTTTAACCGCGCAGCGAAAATCTCGGGGGCTTGCCCCCGAGCTGGATAGCTTACAATGGCATTAGCCATTGTGGGGTATCCGACTTATGGACTTGCGTCGAAATACGCATCACGTATTCAGAATAATGTATCACTTTGTA
>JBDNIO010000022.1:0-21562 GCA_041688215.1 Salinisphaeraceae bacterium
GCATTGATCGGCATCCGGCCTCTAAGGTGACTGAACTGACCCCGCGGCTGTGGAAACAGTGTTTTGCTGATGATCCGCTGCGCTCGGATTTGCACAATCCTGCTTGAATGGCAACTACGCCGCTGGGTTAGCGGTTACGCTTTCCGAGCGTATCCAGAATTTGTTCGTCATCTGCGTAGTCGCGACCGGCTGGTTCAACATCGCCGGGTTTGTAACCGGCACGCTGTTTGGCGTGCGCGGTCTGGCCATCGGCGGTGAAATCGCCAACAGCGTGACTTACCTGTTCTTTCTGGTTGCCGTAGTCACGGCCGTAATACAGGCCTGGCTGATAGTGCTTGGCGCCTATCGCGGCATGCGCACCATCGGCCTGGGCTGAAAACCCATGGACAAAATCAGGCTGTTTCTGCGTTTGATCAGCGCGGTGCTGTTCAGCGGCCCTCTAAAACGCCTCTGATGGATTCACTTCCTTATCGCCCGCATTTTCATAACGGTTGGGGATGTAGTCGCCGGTAATCATTTCCTGGTAGCCCATGCCGGGGCCGACCATGGGGTATACGCCGGCATCCGGGTCGATGATGACTTCCAGAAACGCCGGGCCACGGTATTCGATGAATTCCTTGATGACCGCAGGCAGATCCGCCTTGTTGTCCAGACGTTTGGCGAATTCAAAGCCATCAGCCTGCGCGGTTTTCACGAAGTCTTTCTTACGCAATGACTTGTCGCTGGCGGACAGGCGGCCTTTGAAAAACAGCTTTTGCCATTGCTTGACCATGCCGTCGCCGAAGTTGTTGAGCACGACTACCTTCACCGGCAGGTCATAGGTGGTGCAGGTTTCCAGCTCGCCGATGTTCATGCGAATCGAGGCGTCGCCGTCGATGTCGATAACAATACGATCGCGATGCGCGAACTGCGCGCCGACCGCGGCGGGCAGGCCGAAACCCATGGTGCCCATGGAGCCGGAGGTCAGCCACAGGCGCGGCAGTTTGAAGTCGAAATACTGCGCCGCCCACATTTGATGCTGGCCCACACCGGTGGTAATAATCGCCTCGCCGTTGGTGTGCTTGTTGATTTCTTCAATAACCGCATGCGGCTGAATCGCGGCTGAGTCGCGGTCGTAATTCAGCGCATAGGTTTTTTTGAGATCGCCGATATGGCTATGCCAGTCGGAGTAGTCCTCGTGAAAACCCAACTCGCGGCCGTATTCCAGCAACCGCCGCAGGCTTTCGGTGAGTACGCCAACGTGGTGCCAGTCCACCGACTTGACCTTGTTGATCTCGGAGGCGTCGACATCGAAGTGCGCGATGGCCTTTGCACCAGGCGCAAATTTGGCAGGCACGCCGGCCACACGATCATCAAAACGCGCGCCCATGGCGATGAGGAAATCGCAGTCCTCGACCGCGTAATTGGCGAACGCGGTGCCGTGCATGCCGAGCATGTGCAGGGATAACGGATCAGTGGTGTCGAAGGCGCCGATGCCCATCAAGGTGGTGACCACGGGAATGCCGAACGCCTGCGTGAGTTGGCGCATTTCGTAGGCGGCGTCGGCGTTGATGACGCCGCCGCCGGCATAGATCAGGGGGCGTTTTGATTTTTCGAGCAGATCAAAAAAGCCCGCGCACTCGTCATCGTCGATCTTGTTTTCCTGTAGCGCAACCATGCGCTGGCGATAGCCTGGAATCGGCAGGACGCCGGCGCCGGCAAATTCGCCTTCCCAGTTCTGTACGTCCTTGGGCACGTCGATTACAACTGGGCCAGGGCGGCCCGAGCGCGCGATTTCAAACGCCGTGCGCACGGTGGCTTCCAGCTTGGACGCGTCGGTTACCAGAAAGACGTGTTTGGCCGCCGCGCTCATGATGTTGGAAACGGGCGCTTCCTGGAACGCGTCGGTGCCAATCGCGGCCGAGGCAACTTGGCCGCAGATAACAACAATCGGCACGGAATCGGCCATGCAGTCGCGCACCGGTGTGACCGTATTGGTGGCACCGGGGCCGGAAGTAACCACCGCAACCCCCACCTTGCCCGAGGCGCGCGCATAGCCTGCAGCCATAAAGCCCGCGCCCTGTTCATTGGCGGGCACAATCAAGGGCATGCGGTCGTGGTTTTCCGTGTTATAGCGAAAAATTGCATCGTAAGTGGACAGAATCGCGCCGCCGGAATAACCGAACACCGTATCCACGCCTTCATCCGCAAGCACCTGTACCATAATCTCGGAGCCGCTCATGCGGGTGCCGGCCAGCGTGTGCTGGCTTGTATCTGGTTTCTGGGTTCGGGCTTGGGCCATGGGAGTCACTCGAAAACGCTACGGTAGATCGCGTATTTTAGCCTGAATAAGATAACCGCGGATAGGGTTGCGGCTGCTTTTTTGATCGAGCCCTGGTTACGAGCGCAGTTTTCAAACGATACACAGGTGCAGGTAAGTTGATTTTCGCAGCACTTGGGATTAACGTGCGTGCTTGTTTTTGCGCGGCTTGTGGCCACGCGGCAGTTGAACAATCCCGATGCGGCATATTATTTCCATCCTCATGCAAAACGAAGCCGGCGCGTTGGTGCGCGCGGCGGGTATGTTTTCGCAGCGCGGATTTAATATTGAAACACTGAACGTGGCGCCCACCGACGACGAGACCATGTCGCGCCTGACCCTGGTTACTACCGGCACCGATGATGTGCTCAACCAGATCAATCGCCAGTTGTTGAAACTGGTGGATGTGATCGACGTACTGGATATGACCGGCGGCGACCACATGGAACGCGAGCTGATGTTTATCAAGCTGCGCACGACGGACATGGATGCGCTTGACGAATTGCTGGCGCGCCCCGGCCTGGAACAAATAGACCAGCGTGAAGATATTCTGACCTGCCAGTTTCTGGGTACCGGCGTCGAGGTCGCAGGGTTGGTTGCGGATTTCGCCGCCACCGGCCACTTGTATGAAGTCATGCGCAGCGGCGCATTGGCGGTTACCCCCGGTGAAAAAAGCCTACGTTATTTACAATCGGAGACGACACCGTGAGCATGAATGTTTACTACGACAAAGACGCTGACCTTTCCCTGATAAAGTCGAAAAAGGTCACGATTCTCGGTTATGGCTCGCAAGGCCATGCGCACGCCAATAATCTGAATGAATCCGGTGTAGATGTCGTCGTGGGCCTGCGCAAGGGTTCCGGTTCCTGGAAAAAGGCCGAGAATGCAGGACTGAAAGTCGCGGAGATTGCCGACGCGGTTTCGCAAGCCGATATCGTGATGATTCTGGCGCCCGATGAGCATCAGGTTGCGCTTTATAACGAACAAATCGAGCCCAACATTCAGCAAGGTGCGGCGATTGCTTTCGCGCATGGTTTTAACGTGCATTTTGAGCTGATCGAGCCGCGCAGTGATCTGGACGTATTCATGATCGCCCCCAAAGGCCCCGGCCATCTGGTGCGCACTACCTATGTAAATGGTGGCGGCGTGCCGTCGCTGATCGCGGTATTTCAGGATGCCTCCGGCCAGGCCAAGGATGTTGCCCTGTCGTACGCAGTCGCCAACGGCGGCGGGCGTGCCGGTATTATCGAGACCACGTTCAAGGAAGAAACCGAAACCGATTTATTCGGCGAACAAACCGTATTGTGCGGCGGCGTGACCGCGTTGATCGAAGCCGGTTTCGAAACCCTGGTAGAAGCTGGCTATGCGCCGGAAATGGCCTACTTCGAGTGCCTGCATGAAGTTAAGTTGATCGTGGACCTGATCTACGAAGGTGGCATTGCCAATATGCGCTATTCCATCTCGAACACCGCCGAATACGGCGACTTCACCCGCGGCCCGCGCATCATTACTGATGAAACCAGGGCAGAAATGCGCAAGATTCTTGCCGAAATCCAGACCGGCAAGTTCGCGCGCGAGTTCATCGCCGAAAACCAGGCCGGTAACCCGACGCTTAAAGCCGGGCGCCGCATTTCACGCGAGCATCAAATTGAAAAAACCGGTGCCAAACTGCGTGCAATGATGCCCTGGATCAGCAAAGACAAGATCGTGGACAAATCAAAGAATTGATACGCCACGCATCGCTAAGCCATGTGTGTGTTGCGTAGTTTAGGACATCAGCCGAAACGCGTCCTCCGCTAAATGCAACGCACCACAATTCTGCACATCGCCCGCGAGGGCTGGCCCGTTCTGGCGCTGGCCCTCGCGCTGGTTTGCGGCCTGTACATTTTTTACGGTGTGCTAGCCGCCTTGCCACTTTTTCTCGCAAGCCTTTACCTGATTGCTTTTTTTTCACGAACCGGATCGCATCGTGCCTTCCGAGCCGCTGGCCATAATCGCACCGGTCGACGGCCGCATCGTGCATCGGCGTGAATGTTATGATCATTTTCTGGATCGCGAAGCGATCCGTTTAAGTGTGCGGGTTTCGAACCTGGGCGCGTACCTGATCCGCTCGCCCAGTGAGGGCGTAGTGCTGGAAATCCCCGCCGATGCCTGGCCGGAATTCTCGGGTACCGCGACCTGGATTAAAACAGACGAAGAAGACGACATCATCATGGCTGTTACCGAAGGTTCGCTGTTTGGCGCACGGCCTTGCCTGCAGCGCTACGGCGAGCGTGTCGGCCAGGGCCGGCGCTGCGGCGTGCGGCGTCTGGCGCGCAAGATGGATATTTACCTGCCGGCAAACTGCCGGGTTGAGGTCGAAGTGGGACAGAGCCTGCGGGCCGGGCGCGATGTGCTGGCGACGCTAATGCGCAAATCCGGCAACAACGGCAAGTAGTACGAAGCCCGCGGGTTAGTTTCACATGCCCGGCTTGTATAGACTGGGGTTAGAATAACGTGCCAGGAATTAAATGAACGCTGAGTCAGAAAAATCCCAATCGCGCAGGCGCCGCGGCATTTACCTGTTGCCCAATCTGTTCACTACCGGCACCTTGTTTGCCGGATTTTACGCCGTGGTCGCGTCAACCCAGGGTAATTTCGGCATCGCCTGTCTTGCCATATTCGCGGCCATGTTCACCGACATGCTCGACGGTCGTGTGGCGCGCCTGACTCATACCGAGAGCGATTTCGGCATTCAGTACGACAGCCTTGCCGATCTGGTGGCATTTGGCATGGCCACGGGCATTATTGCCTACCTTTACAGCTTGCAGAGTCTGGGGGATGTCAGTTTCATTGGCGGCAAACTCGGCTGGCTGGCGGCCTTTTTCTATACCGCGGCAGCGGCGCTGCGCTTGGCGCGCTTTAATATTCAACGCGGCGGCGAATCCGAATCCAAGGTTTTTTTCGGCTTGCCCAGCCCGGCTGCGGCCGGGGTGGTCGCCGGCTTTGTGTGGGTCGCCAGCGACTTCGGTTTCGACGGCGCCAACATGGTGGTGCCGGTACTGGCGTTAACCATCGGCGCCGGCGCCTTGATGGTAAGCAACATCCGATATCACAGCTTCAAGGATCTTAAACTAAGCGAGCGCGTGCCCTTCACCTACATTCTGGTTCTGGTGCTCGGCTTCGTGCTGGTTACCCTGGACCCGCCGCGCGTGCTGTTCCTGGTGTTTTTCCTGTACGCGTTTTCGGGCCCCGTGCTCGCTCTGTGGCGCTATCGCCGCCGCGACAAAAGCGCAACAGCTTCAGGCGATCCAAAGTAAGCCCACGTGAGCAAGTCCTGTTGTTTAATTGAACGCTAGGCGCAGGGCCGAATTTGGAAATCCTGCTTTTCTGGGCTATTCTTGGGCTATGAATGCGCGTTTGAACCAAATTATAGACGCCCAGACCGGGTTACCGGTCGCGTCTCCCTGCGTGCTTCAGGCCCAGGTTTCAAGCCGCCTCGTGCTGCGACTTCTGCCGTAAGGCAGAATATGATCATGGCCTGCGGCGAGGCCCACAAACGCCACCCCTTGAATCCCTGTATATATGTTTTGGCCGCCTTGTGTGCGGCCGCGGAGTAATGTGATGAGTGAGCAAAACAGCAATCATCCGGCTAAGAAATATCGTTCCTATACGCCGGTTGCATTAAGCGACCGCACCTGGCCGTCACAGGTTATTGACACGCCACCGCGCTGGTGCAGTGTCGATCTGCGTGACGGCAACCAGGCCCTGATTGAACCCATGGGCATGGCGCGCAAGCTCAAGATGTTTGCGGCGCTGATCGACATCGGCTTCAAGGAAATTGAAATCGGTTTTCCCGCTGCTTCGCAAACCGATTACGATTTTTGTCGGCGATTAATTGATGAGGAGTTGATTCCCGACGACGTGACCGTACAGGTGTTGTCGCAGTGCCGGGACGAACTGATCGAACGCAGCTTTGAAGCCCTGCAAGGCGTGCGCCGCGCCATCGTGCATATCTACAATTCCACCTCTATCGCCCAACGTCGCATCGTCTTCAGGATGGACAAAGAAGGCATTGCAGACATCGCGCGCCGAGGCGCGCGCCGCGTGAAAAGCCTGGCCGCCGGTTATCCCGACACCGAGTGGGTGTTCCAGTATTCGCCGGAAAGTTTTACCGGCACCGAGCTGGATTACGCGGCCTACGTAAGCAACGAAGTGCTGGCCATCTGGGAGCCCACGCCGGAAAACAAGGCCATCATCAATTTGCCGGCCACGGTGGAAATGGCCACGCCCAATATCTATGCCGACCAGATTGAATGGATGCACCGGCATTTGCAGCCGCGCGACAGCGTTATGTTGTCGCTGCATCCGCATAATGATCGCGGTTGTGGTGTGGCCGCGGCAGAACTGGGCCAAATGGCCGGCGCGGACCGCGTGGAAGGCACGTTATTTGGCAATGGTGAGCGTACCGGCAATGTCGATATCGTCACCCTGGCAATGAACCTGTATAGCCAGGGCGTGGATCCAGAACTGGATTTCTCGCACATCAATGAGGTCATGCGCATGGCCGAATATTGCACGCAATTGCCTGTGCATCCGCGCCATCCCTACGCTGGTGAACTGGTTTTTACCGCGTTCTCCGGTTCGCACCAGGACGCGATCAACAAAGGTTTCAAGGACCGCAATGCGAACCCGGACAACTACTGGGAAGTGCCTTATCTGCCCATCGATCCCAAAGACTTGGGCCGAAGTTACGAAGCCGTCATCCGCGTCAACAGCCAGTCGGGCAAGGGCGGCGTTTCCTACATCCTGGAAACCGAATTCGGCCTGCAATTGCCGCGTCGCATGCAAATCGAATTCTCCAAAGCGGTGCAGGGCGTGGCCGATGAAACGGGTCGTGAGTTAAGTGCCGCGGAAATTCTGAAACTGTTTGAACGCGAATACCTGGAGGCCGACAAACCGCTGGTATTCAAGGATTACTGGGCCTCCTCGCGCAGTGAAGCCGGGGCGCAGCATACGGTGGAAGCCGCGATTACCAACAATGGCGCGGAGCAACGTGTAAAGGGTGTCGGCAACGGCCCGATCGCCGCATTTATTGATGGTGTGAATCGTCTGCTCGGCCTGAATCTTGTCATCCACGATTACACCGAGCATGCCCGCGGGCGCGGTGCCGATGCCGATGCCGTGGCCTATGTTGAAGCCGGCATTGCAGATGGGCCGTCCACATTCGGCTGCGCGATTAATGCCGACATTATTACAGCCTCACTCGAGGCTTCGATTTCGGCAATAAATCGGGCCATGGCCCAGGATAATGGTGCGCAGGAACAGCGTTCGGCCTGAATACTGATTTGACGTGAAAATCTGCCGCGGTTCACAAAAAAGCGCTGTGAGCCGCAGCAGGCCGGGCCTCAACTCGCATCAGTAATACGCAAAAAGGTAAGCTAACGGCATGCACACTGATTCGCGCCTTGCCTACCTCAACGAACTTGGCCTGACCCTCTGGCGCCAGCGCAGCGGTGACGTTGTCTCGGCGGTACCGGTGGATGAACCGGTAGTCGGCCGGCCGCGATCATTCGCAACGCAAGAGCATGAAGTCAGTGAAACCGACGCTCAGGTTTCGGCGCAGCAGCCAGCGCCGCCTATGGTGCAAGCCGATGACGATCTTGCCCGTATGGACTGGGACGCACTCGAAACATACCTTGCCGGCATGGACCATCGCGGCGCCTCCCGTCCCGTATTCGGGGTGGGTGCAAAAGATGCGCCGCTCCTGATCGTGGGTGAAGCGCCCGGGGCGGAGGAAGACAAGCTGGGCGAACCCTTTGTCGGCCGGGCCGGGAAACTTCTGGACCGCATGTTGTTTGCGATCGGGCATGATCGCCAAAGCAACACCTACATCGCCAACATCTGCAAATTCCGGCCACCGGGTAATCGCGACCCCAACCCGGAAGAGGTCGCGGCCGACCGGCCCATCCTTGAGCGTCAAATTCAGCTATTAAAGCCGCGCCTTGTTGTTGCCGTAGGCCGGGTTGCCGCGCAGACTTTGCTGGGCAGTACCGAAAATTTGGGCAAGCTGCGTGGACGGCTGCACAGCTATCCAGGCATGGATATCCCCCTGCTGGTAACCTACCACCAGGCGTATTTACTGCGTAGCCCGCAGCAAAAATCCAAAGCCTGGGAAGATCTGAAACAGATCGCCACCAGGCTAGAAGCAGGAGGATAATACGTGAGCGCCGAACCCAAAGCTGCGTGCCAGGTGCGCCCGCTAACGCTCAGGGATTTACCGCAAGTTCTTGTTATTGAAAGAGCCGCCCATGAATTTCCGTGGAGCGAGGGCATATTTCGCGATTGCCTGCGGGTGGGCTACCGCTGCTTTGTTGCCACGGACATGGCCGACCGTGTGCTCGGCTATTCCCTGCTTTCCATCGCCGCCGGGGAGGCGCATGTCCTGAATTTGTGCGTAGACCTGCAAACCCGCCGCCAGGGCGTCGCCTCGTATTTACTGAACAATATGATCAGGGAGGCGCGCCAGGGCAATGCGGAATCGATTTTGCTCGAAGTACGACCGTCGAATAAAGGCGCAATAGCGCTCTACTATGGCGAAGGTTTCGAGCGCACCGGCGTGCGCAGACGCTACTACCCGGCAGCCCAGGGCCGCGAAGATGCCTTCCTGCTTTCAAAGATTCTCATATGACTAATCCCCAGGCTGGTGCCATGGCCGGTAGCGCGCAGTGAACAATCAGGCGAATAAACCCGCACCTCGTGGCGTATGGTCGTGGGCGCTGTATGACTGGGCCAATTCAGCGTTTGCGACAACCGTAATCGCCGGCTTTTTTCCGATCTTTTTCAAGCAGTACTGGAGCGCGGATTTGCCCGCGACTGAGAGTACCCTGCAGCTGGGTGTTGGCAGTGCGATTGCCAGCGCTGTGGTACTGGTGCTGGCGCCGGTGCTGGGGGCAATTGCGGATCGTAGCGGCGGAAAAAAAGCCTTCCTGTTCTTCTTTACCGCGCTCGGGGTAGCCGGCACCGCGGCGCTGTTCTGGGTCGGCCAGGGCCAATGGCTTATCGCCATCAGCCTGTTCATGCTGGCGTCGGTTGGATTCTTTGGTGGTCTGACATTTTACGATGGCTTGATTGTAGAAGTGAGCACGACTTCCAAGTTCGACAGTGCCTCGGCGCTGGGTTACGCGCTCGGTTATCTCGGCGGCGGCGTCCTCTTGGCGGTCAATGTGCTGATGACGCTTAAGCCGGAACTCTTCGGTCTGGCCGACAAGGCTGCTGCGGTGCGCTGGTCATTTTTGTCCGTTGCGCTATGGTGGACGCTGTTTTCAATTCCTCTGTTCCTGCGTGTGCGTGAACGCAAGCCTGCGGTGCCCCGGGGGTGGGCTGAGTCTGCCCGTCTTGGCTTGCGCGAGTTGATGGGCACGATCCGAGATATCCGCGCGCGCCGTACGATATTGTTATTCCTGATTGCCTACTGGCTGTATATCGACGGCGTGAACACCATTATCCGCATGGCCGTGGATTTTGGCTTGTCCCTGGGGTTTGCCGACACCAGCCTGATTACCGCTTTGTTGCTAGTGCAGTTCATCGGCTTTCCCGCGGCCATCGCATTCGGTTATCTGGGCGAGAAATGGGATACCAAGAAGGCAATTTATGTGGGTTTGGCGGTTTATCTGGGCGTAACCGTATGGGGCTATTTTCTGCAATACGTCTGGCAGTTTTACGCCATGGCGGCGATCATCGGACTGGTGCAGGGCGGGGTGCAGTCGCTCTCGCGTTCCTACTTTGCACGACTGATTCCGGAGAATAAATCCGGTGAATTTTTTGGCTTTTACAACATGATGGGCAAATTTGCGGCCATGATTGGGCCGTTGCTGGTTGGGGTTACTGCAGCGGTAACCGGGAGTGCGCGGTTGTCCATTCTTTCGGTGATTGTGTTGTTTATTGCGGGTGGGGCAGTGCTGTGGTTTGTTCGTGAGGATGAAGCTTAGGTTTCTTATCCTGCCGACCACCTCTGTCGCCGTCGCCTGCAGGATGGGGTCGAGTCCGTCGTCCCGCATACGGTTATTAGCGGCCAACATGCCGGCACAGAGGTCTTCCAGGTCATCCGGGCGAGCGCCAATAAATTCTGGCAGAGGATCACCGAGGTGGTCGCGTTCGCCGAGGAAGACACCATCAGGGAGCAGGCCCGGAAATATAAACCTTGTGTCCTTGATCAGCACGCCGTGAAGACGAATGATTTCTTCAAGTGTGAGGTCGTTTTTCCCGGCTTGTAGAACAGCCTTTCCCCAACGTTCGAGCCTGCTTCGCGGCGCGCGCTCGCCTTCAATCTCGAAGCTCGCTCGACTGTCGGCCAACAGCAGGAAACTGGCAGCTCGGGTCATAAGGTGTTGCCCGGTGCGACCGATGGTCTCCGCAGCGCGTTCTGCCAGCCTCAGCGCGGCGAACGCTTCAAGCTGTTTTGTTCTGCGTATGACGGGACACCAGTCACCGTTGCCGAGCAGATTATCCCGTACCTTGTGACGGCTGGAGAGTTTTGCCTTTTCCGTAAAATAAACCTTTGAATCCAGTGCATCGACTGCCGTGGCATTGGGCGCGTCCTCCACGTCCAGCGTCTGCCCGGTCAGCATTTCATAGAAGAACCAGGCGCGGCGCGTATGCGTGCCCGTTGGTGTGGAACGGATGTAGTCTTCAAAGACGGCTTTGGGCGCCGCCTCAAAAGCGCGCTTTAATATAAGCAGGTCGATATTTTCATGACGCAGTGCGAAAGTCAGATGATCGGCCACCTCATCGCCAGGCTGGTAGCGCTTGTCGAAAACACGAAAACCACCTTCCTCTCGCTGACTACCTCCGATATGTTTCTCCGAAACACAGCTTGCTTGCCGAACGGGCGCCTGGAGACTGAGTGCATGGACAAGCGCCGCCCAGCCGGCGAGTTGCGCCCCTTTGGGAACGATCTCGTCCTGGAATCTGACTGGCTTTTCCAATTCAAGGCGCATGAGTCGAAAATCTATTGCTCTTATCGAATATGCCGTGAAATTTAGCAGCTGTATCGAAAAATAGATATTATAATTATCGAAAAATGTTCAGTTCAATCGAATATTGCAATAAATTATGAAGAAATATCGAAAATTGTATATTTTGGCGCCGCGATCCGCCTTGGCTGTAAGCCTGATTCAGATATCCACAACCAAATCAGGCCGGAAGTCCGAGGCCAGCGCCCTCGGGGCATAGCCGCGGGGATTACAGACCACCCGGGTACCGTAGATCTCGTAGTCGAACGGATCGTACATGTGGCCGTGAATCCAGAGGGTTGCCCGGCCGCCATCCATCAGCATTTACAGATTGCTGGCGAAGGCTGGGGTCAACAGGTCACTGACATACCGCGGGTGGACCGACTGTGACGAAGGGGCATGGTGGGTGACCACCACGGTCTTGCCGTCGAAGGGTTCCGCCAGCATGGCCGCCAGCCAGTCCCGGCTCGCGGTGTGCAGCCGTATGGCGTCCTTCGGGCGTAAAGCGCCGGCCAATCCGATCCGGCGGATCGCCTGCATCAGCACATAGGCAAAGCTTGAGAGTAGCAAGCGGAATTGATTGGGCCACCAGCGGTGCGCGAGGTGCGGTCAGCAAACAACTGCATCTGCTCTTTAATGCGGTTTTCCAAAGGCCAGAATCGCCCAGGCGTGTTTGGCGCCGTCGCTATTCGAGGGCCGCAAGTAGCTCAGTAGACACGCTGGCGTAACAGATACGAAAGACCATGCGCACAACTGGCTTGGCGGCGTGGGTCGCCCAATGCCGATGCCAGCGACGAGGTCAACCCCAAACGCTGATCAACTTGGCGCAGCAGCAAGGCGCCGCCATTGGAACTGATTTCGCTGCCGCTAAACGCTGCCTCCACCTGGCGCCGTTTTACCCGCCCAAACGCCAATGGTTTCTGGTAACATTCTGTCACGGCGAAGCACTCCCTTTGACTTGGCCTAGATAACTGAATTATATAGGATTATGGGTGCTTCGCCGTGCTTTTTGGTGATGGATTCGGCCTAAGCGATATGGCGCAGCGCTGCATGTAAACGTGGCCAGGTCTTGGCTTGTAAGCTAGCGCTGCGGACTTATTTTTCATGGGTTTATAAGACCAGCCAAACCGGCAGGGTTCGTTCTTGGGTTATTTGAATGCCTGGATTCCGGTCTGTGCACGGCCGAGGATTAGCGCATGAACATCATGCGTGCCTTCGTAGGTATTCACCGTTTCTAGATTCAACATATGGCGGATCACATGGTATTCATCGGCGATACCGTTACCGCCGTGGATGTCGCGCGCGGCACGGGCGATGTCCAGCGCCTTGCCGGCGTTGTTGCGTTTGAGCAGGGATACCATTTCCGGTGTGGCGCGCCCGGTGTCCATGAGCCGGGCCAGTTGTAGTGAAGCGTGCAGGCCCAGCGTGATTTCAGTCTGCATATCTACCAGTTTTTTCTGGATAAGTTGCATGCCCGCCAGCGGTTTGCCGAACTGTTTTCTTTCCAAAGCGTAACTGCGCGCCGCGTGCCAGCAGGCTTCGGCCGCGCCCATGGCGCCCCAGGAAATGCCGTAGCGGGCCTTGTTCAAACAACCAAACGGGCCGCCCAGGCCTTTGGCGCCGGGTAACAGCATGTCTTTGGAAACCGCGACGTCGTCCAGCGCGATGCTGCCGGTTACCGATGCACGCATACTGAATTTGCCCTCGATTTCGGTGGTGGTGAGTCCTGGCATATCGCGCTCCAGCACAAAGCCGCGAATCACGTTATCGTCATCCTTGGCCCAGATGATGAACACATCGGCGATCGGCGCGTTGGTAATCCAGGTCTTGCTGCCGCTCAGGCGATAGCCGCCGCCATCGCGGTGCGCGCGGGTGGCCATGCCGCCGGGGTCGGAGCCGTGGTTGGGTTCGGTTAAACCGAAAGCGCCGATTAGTTCGCCGGTACCTAGTTTGGGCAGGTATTTATCTTTTTGCGCATCGGAGCCGTAGGCGTGGATCGGGTGCATTACCAAGCTCGATTGCACGCTAAGAGCGGAGCGAAAACCCGAATCCACGGCTTCCAGTTCGCGCGCGATCAGGCCGTAGCAAACGTGATTCAGGCCGGGGCAGCCATAGCCTTCAATGGTCGGCCCGAGCATGCCGAGCTTACCCATTTCTGGATACATGTCCTTGTCGAATGTACCGTTACGAAACGCCGAAACCACCGTGGGCATAAGCTGGCCCTGGCAGTACTCGCGCACGGCGTCTCGTACCTGGCGTTCGTCGGCGCTTAGCTGGTCTTCAAGCCGCAGCGGGTCGGCCCAGAGGAAGTCGGGAGCGGATGTGGAAGTTTTGTTCATGGCATGATCGTGTCGCAATGTGGCAACGAACTATACACACAGTAATCGCATGAGTGAGCTAAGCATTCCCGCTATTGCGCTGCCAAGCTGGATGAAAGCGGCGGCGCGCTGCGGCTTTAACATCGAGCCGATCCTGGCGGACGAGGGCATCGCCGTGGATTTAATCCACTTGCAGGAGCACAGCTTGCCTTTGGCCGCGCTGGATCGCACGCTGGAACGTTGCATCGTGCAGGCGGGCGATGTGCATTTCCCGTTTGTTGTGGGTGAATGTTTTGCGTTTGAATACCTGCCGGACGTGGAAACTTATCTTGCCACCAGTGCATCCTTGCGCGATGCCGCTAAAGTACTGGAATGGCTGCCGGCATTGGTAAACCCGCTGATTCACGCACGCCTTGATGAAAGCACTGGCCATGCCATGCTGGATCTGCGCCTGAGCGAGGATGCACCCAAACGCGGTATGCCGTATCACGCGGAAATATTTTTTGCGTCTATTTTGAAGTTTGGACGCATGCTGGCGGGTTCCGATGCCGGTTTCAAAGCGCTGCATTTTCGTCATGCGCCGCCCACCTACGCGGATAAATACGAGCCGTTTTTTGGCTTGCCTGTGATGTTTGAACAACCCCGCGACGCGCTGCTGTACGAACCCGGCGCACTGGACAAACCGCTGGACTGCGATTTCCCGGCGTTGCATCGCCAGGCCGAGGCGCTGGTGACCGAGCGCGTGGCCCAGCATCGCAAACAAAACCTGAGCGCGCAGGTGCTGGCGTTGCTGCAACGCCATCCGGAGTTATTGGCCGGCGGTTTGGATGCGGTTGCGGGAAAACTCGCCTTGGGCAGCCGCACCATGCAGCGGCGGTTGCGCGCCGAAAACACGCAATTTGTCGATCTGGTGGATCAGGCGCGTCACGAGATTGCCAGGCGCATGATTGCCAAAGGCAGGGATTTTGAGGCTATTGCAGATGCGTGTCAGTTTTCCGACCGGCGCAGTTTCACGCGGGCATTCAAACGCTGGAGCGGGCAGACGCCGCGGCAATATCGCGCCACTGTGCTTGAAACCGCATAGAGATTGTCGCAAAATGTTCCTTATTAGGCGTCAACAGTCATAGTCAAAAGTTTGCCTGTGGCCTACATTAAAGCCATAATTCAAACTCAATCAGGAACAAGATGAGTGCAGTAGCCCAGGATTCACAAGCCCGTGCCAGTGATCGTAAAATTGTGCCGCGCGCCGATCTGGATTTTGATCTGCAATCGGACACCATCCCACGCCACTGGCTGGGCGGCGATCCGTTCAAGTCGCGCTTTTTCGACGCGATGTCCACACTATTCCCTGACGGCGAACGCTTCTTTATCCAGTGCGTGCGCGATTACCGTGACCAGACTACCAACCCGCAGCTACAGGCCGAGGTGAAGGGCTTCATCTTCCAGGAAGCCCAGCACGGCAAGGTGCATACCGATTTCAACGAGCGCCTGCATCGCCAGGGCGTGGAAGTGCCGTCGATTGTTGAAGGCCAACTCAAGATTCTGAACTGGTACCGCCGTAACGCACCGCGCAAGTACACCCTTGCGCAAACCGCCGGGGCCGAGCATATGACGGCGATCATGGCGCACTTCTTCCTGGAAAATCCGGAGGTGTTCGACGAGGCCGACCCGCGCATCCGCGCCATGTATTTCTGGCACGCGATTGAGGAAATCGAGCACAAGGCGGTGGCCTTTGATGTAATGCAAAAAGTCGCGGGTGCGGGTTATTTCACCCGTTGCCTGGCGATGCTCAACATCTCGCTGGCGTTTCCCTTCCACGTAATGATGATCATGCGTCACATGCTGAAAGTGGACGGATTCAGCAAGGCCGAGCGGCGCCGGCTCTGGTTCAAGGGCCTGCGCTGGATGTACGGCCCCGGGGGCATCTACGCCAAAATGATGCGGCATTACATCAGCTACTACAAACCCGGTTTTCACCCCTGGGACAAGGGCGAAACCCGCGCGTTTAATACCTGGCGCCAGGCTTATAACAGCAATCACGGTGATCCGGTTGCCGCCAGCAACCAGTTCTTCGGAGAGCCCGCCGGAGAATGGGCCGGGGAACCGATATGAACCGCCAATCCGAAACCGATATCGTGCGCCGCGCCGGGCTGGACTTCGGCCTAAACGGCGACATTCCCAAATACTGGCACGGCGGCGATGCCTTCAAAACCCGCTATTTCGATGCCTTGTCTTTACTATTTCCGGAAGGCGAAAATTTTTTCATCGACTGCGTGCGGGATTTCAAATCGAAAGTCACCGACCCCGAACTCCAAGCCAAGGTAAAGGACTTCACCTTTCAGGAAGGCCAGCACAGCATGGTGCACCGCCGCTACAACGACCGTCTTGCAAAGCAGGGCGTTGCAGTAGAAAACATCGAGGCCGAACAGAAAAGCTTACTAGGCGAAGCCCGCCGCCTATTGCCGGCAAAATTTACCCTGGCTGAAACCGCGGCCGCGGAACACATCACCGCGATCATGGCCGAGTTTACGTTAGGTAATCCGGAATTATTGCAGGACGCCGACCCACGTATTCGTGCCATTTATTTCTGGCACGCGATTGAGGAAACCGAGCACAAGGCTGTGGCGTTCGATGTCTATAAAACCGCGGCCAGGGGCGGTTACTTCACCCGTATTCTGGCCATGCTGGTAGAGTCGGTAATGTTTCCCTATTTCACCTTCAAGCTCATGCGCTACATGCTGAACATGGATGGCGTGGAGCAAAAATGGAAAGTCTGGGGCAGGGGCCTGTGGTGGCTATATGGCCCGCGCGGCGTGTTAACGCGCATGGCGCCATCCTACCTGCGTTATTTTCGCCCCGGTTTTCATCCCTGGCAGTATGCCACTTCGCCTGCATTTAAACGCTGGCTGGATGAATACGAACAGACTGCCAGTGACCCGATTGCAGCTAGTGATCGCTTTGTCGCCGCGGTATAATTTTTATATTTTGTGAGGGTAACCCCGCTATGACAGCCAATCCCCCAAGAACTGATCTCCCCGTGTTAATCCTCGGCGCCGGTTTTTCCGGTATCGGCATGGGCATTAAACTCAAACAGGCTGGTATCGAGAATTTCACCATCCTCGAACGCGAGGACGAAGTCGGTGGCACCTGGCGGGATAACATCTATCCGAACGCCGGTTGCGACGTGCATTCGCATCTCTACTCCTATTCCTTCGAGCCCAATCCGGAGTGGTCGCGCGCGTTTTCCGGGTGGAAGGAGATTCTGGAATACATCAAGGACATTACTGCCAAGCACAACCTGCGCCCGCACATCCAGTTCAACAAGGAAGTGGTGTCGGCGCATTTCGACGAAGCGAATGGATTATGGACGGTCAAAACTTCGGACGGCGAGACCTATGTGGCGCGCGCCGTGGTGTCCGCCGCTGGCGGTCTCACCAATCCGGCTTATCCTAAAATCCCTGGCCTCGACAGTTTCAAGGGCGAAGCCGTGCACACGGCGCGCTGGGATAACAATCTGGATTTGCGTGGCAAGCGCGTGGCGATGATTGGCTCCGGAGCAAGCGCCATTCAAACCGGCCCGGGCATCGCCCCCGAGGTGGAAAATCTGGACGTGTATCAGCGCACGCCCTCATGGATTATTCCCAAACCGGACCGCGAAATCGGCGCGATGGAAAAAAGCCTGTACCGCAACGTGCCGGGGCTGCTCAAGGCGCGCCGCTGGATGCTGTACTGGTTTTACGAGGCGCGTGGGCCGTTCATTATCAGCGACAAGCCATGGATCAAGAAAATCCTGCAGGAAGGCTTGGCGCTGCGGCACATGAAGAAGCAGCTGAAAGATCCGGAATTACGCGAGGCATGCACGCCGGATTACCAGATCGGCTGCAAGCGCATCCTGATTTCCAACGACTGGTACCCGATGCTCGAGCGCGACAATGTTTCATTGATTACCGATGGCATCGAAAAAATCACGCCGACCGGCGTCGTAACCGCCGACGGCCAGGAACACCCTTGCGACGTTATCGTTACCGCCACCGGCTTCAAGGTGTCGATCTCAAACGCACCTTTCGAAATTATCGGTCGCGATGGTCTGAGCCTGAAAAAAGCCTGGGAAGGCGGCGCCGAGGCCTACAAGGGCATTACCGTTTCAGGCTTTCCGAACCTGTTCTTCATGCTCGGCCCCAACACCGGCCCAGGCCATAACTCTGTGCTGGTCTATACCGAAATGCAGATCGACTACGCCTTGCAGGCGATTGAAATGCTGCGTGATGAAGACCTGAAATATCTGGACGTGAAACAGGACGTACAGGACGAGTTCAACGAAGAAATGCAGAAACGCATGGAAAACACCGCCTGGACCTCTGGCTGCAATAGCTGGTACCTGTCCGACGATGGCAAGAATTCCACCCTGTATCCGGGGTTGAATGTGGAATATCGCCTGCGTACGCGTAAACTCAAAACCGACGAATACGAAACTGCGTGGCAAACCGAAGCGGCTTAGCGGCGATAGCGATCTCGAAAAAAGTCAAGATTGCCGTGTGACTTTGTCACTCGCTGTGACGACTCAGGTAGCGCATAAACCCGCATCAGTTTGGAATGGCACTCCGTCATTTACGAGCGTATTTATGATTATTCGCTTTTGACCGCATGCGGTTAAGAACACAGAGGCGCGTTCTTTCACCAGCGCGCCGGATAACCACGCACGTCTACGTGCACAAACGGCCCGCGATGCGGCGCAGGGCCGTTAATGCCCAGGCCACCAACAAGTGATTTCGCATGGCCACTTTCGGTAAGTTTGGCGACGATCTCGGCCAGCGTTTCGGCGTCGGCGCGGTTGGGGAACCCGTCGCCGTCCCCGTCCGGAAAAATATCGGCCGCGCCGCCGTATAAATGCCGACTGTATTTGGTGCGATTACCGATACGCTGGTTGTACCAGGGCGTGCGGTAGCCGCTCATAATAAAGAGTGTATCGAGTTCCAGGCCTCGGTGGTTCAGCTCCGACAAAAGCGCCTACAGTCTTGACCGGCATAGATTTGACCAGAGTCATAATCATGGCTTCAAACAAGAGAGTGAACCCGCTGTCCCGCCGAGCCCAGGGGATGTTGTCAATAAGCAGCACACCGCACTTGGGGCAATCTACTCTGGGCACTCTGGCGATTATATAAGCTTCATGCTGGAAAAAGTTCAAATGCCTCCAGCTTTTCTCTGCCGTATCGTATGCTTTTAAGGCGACTTGACCGCATTTAGGGCAGGAAAAAGCGCTTCCTCTGACAAAATCAATCTTAATATCAAGACGCTGTTGTGCGAGGATGAATGCTGCTGATGAAACCTGCCACGGTGGTTTCAAGCCAAGGGCCAATTGAAAAAGGTCGATGTCTCTCATAGGGTATGCTTTTACTATCTTCAGATTTGGGGCATCAAGAACTTACCCACTTGAAACAGCGAGAAGCCATTTACAAGGAACCGGACTATACCGACATGCTGGAAAATGGACCTTTCTATATCTACTCCGTTAATACGCCCGCCAGCGATGGGTAAGACAAACTATACGGCGGTCAAAACCGATGACGCGCTGGCCGAGCATGACGCCACCGCGCTGGCCGCAAGCATCGCTGCGGGCGAAGTCAGCGCCAGTGAAGTTGTGGACGCCGCCATATCGCGCTTGCAAAAAGCAGAGCCGGTGCTGCACGCGACTGTGTGTCAGCGCTTGGACGAAGCTCGCAACGAGGCCGCGAAATTGCGCCTTGCGTCGGTGCCCGGCGTGCCGTTTGCGGGCGTGCCGACCTTCATAAAGGACAACACCGATCTGGCGGGTTTGCCGACTCTCCACGGCTCGCGCGCCGTGCCGGTCAAACCGGCCAAAAAAACCGGCGCATACGCTGCGCAACTGCTTTCTACCGGCATGATTGCGCTGGGTAAAACAAAATTACCGGAATTCGGCATTCCGCCCACGGTTGAATACACCGTGGGTGAGCCTGCGCACAATCCCTGGCATACGGACTATTCCACCGGCGGTTCCTCCGGGGGTTCGGCCGCGCTGGTGGCCGCGGGTGTGGTGCCGATTGCGCACGCCAATGACGGCGGTGGTTCGATTCGTATTCCTGCAGCATGTTGTGGACTGGTGGGGCTAAAAGGCTCGCGCGGCCGGGTCAAGACCAACGAGATGGCCAAGGATTTGCCGATCAACATTGTGTCCGATGGCGTGGTTAGCCGCACGGTACGCGACACCGCCACGTTCTTTGCGGCCGCCGAGCAGTATTATCAGAACCCGGACTTGCCCGCACTCGGCATGGTTGAAGGGCCGGGTAAGGAAAAGCTGCGGATTGGTTTTACCGCCGGTTTGCCTGACGGCGGACAGGCGCATCCGGAATGCATCGCAGCAATGCACACAGCGGCCAAATTGTGTGAACAGCTTGGCCATCACGTCGAGGAAATGGAATCACCGCTGACGCCGCAAATGGGCAACGATTTCATGCTGTATTACTCCATGATCTGCGCGGCCTTGAAATACGGCGGGGGCTTGACTATCGATCGCGATTTTAAAGCCGATTTGCTGGAGCCGATTACGGTCAATTTCGCCCGCCATTTCCGCCGTAATATTCTGAAATTTCCGGCCGCGCTGTGGCGTTTGAAACACGCCCGCCAGAGCTGGGAAAAACTCACCGAAGGTTATGATCTGGTGCTGACCCCCACGCTTGGCTTGCCGCCGCCCTTGTTGGGGTATCTGCGTTCCGACTTGCCATTTGAGGAATCCTGGCAGCGCCTGCGCGATTACGCCGCGTTCACGCCCGCAGCAAACGCCGCCGGCACGCCGGCGATCAGCCTGCCACTGGGTATGAGCGAGGCGGGCCTGCCTATTGGCGTTCAGTTTGCTGCCAATTTCGGGCAGGAACGCCGCTTGCTGGAAATTGCATATGCGCTGGAAGAAGCCGCACCTTGGCCGTTGTTTGCGGATGGGTTACAGGCTTAGCGTAAGCGCAATGTAGGGCAAGTCTGCGACTTGCCGGCAAGCGGCACGCTTGCCGAACAGGCCGAGGCGGTGGTTACAAAGCTCTACAGCAGCCCCGGCACCACCGCCCGTCTTGTCTTCGGATATTCCTCGAATTGTTGCTTGTACCATGTGTGATTCGCCAGCGCGCGCGGTACCAGATTGGCCGCGGTAATCAGCACAAAAACCACCCCGGCCAGCGACCAGGTGGCAATCGCCCAGCCGACCCAGATCAACAATTCTCCGAAATAGTTGGGGCAGGATATTTTCTCGTACAGCCAGCCGCGCGGGATTTTGTAGCCGGTTTCGCCAGGCGCGCGCAGATTGGTCAGCATCGCGTCGGCCTTGCGATTGATGTAAAAACCGGTAACAAACACCGCCACGCCGAAAATAAAGCGCGGGTCGAGCAGCCAGTTGGTAGTGTAATCAGCGCGTATCGAAATCCAAGTCAGAATCGAGGCGTTGATAAACGCGATGCCCAGGTTGGTAAACAGTCCGGACAGTGGAATCATCAGCGGCGTGGTGCCGCCGGGTTTCACATTGCGCCGAAACGGATAGATGAAACTGCGGTGGAAATAGTGCGCCTGCCACATCGCAAATAATATGAGTGGCACGACATCCAGCGCACGTTCGCCCATAAAATAAAACAGAGCGAAGCCTAGAGACGCCGGGAATTCCATCAACACCCAGGACCAGCGCGTGGGAATGCCGGGGCCCCACCACCAAGCGCGCTCGCCGGTATCGTGACGGCCATAGGCGGCGGTGATGAAGAATTGCAAGCTTATGAATATGACTATGGCGCTCAGGCCGTAAATGACTAGGTCGTGTCACTAGTGTCCGGTTCGCAGAACGAAAAACCTACTCAATACGATGCATATCAATAAGTTACCCGCAATTATAGGTGTCCACGATTTGAATGCACCAAACCGATTATCCGGCCATGCTTTGGGTTGTTCAACAACCGGAA
>JBDNIO010000023.1:0-9829 GCA_041688215.1 Salinisphaeraceae bacterium
GCCTGCCATTGGGCTGGACTGCGCTGTGTGCGCCCACCAGGTCTGTAGCTCATTGCAACCGCCTGATTCAAAGTGAAATCAGAAAGCTATTGTCCGGGTAATTTAGCTTGGCTATACAACGCTGGTGAGTGAACGCTTACATGGCAACACCGAAATATTTATCACGGCGACAGACGGCAATCCGGCGCCGACCCAGTTAACCGATTCTGTTGACGGTGACTCGCTGCGGCCCGATCTGGCCAACAATGGGCGTGTGGTTTTTGAGTCTACCGCTGATCTGACTGGCAATAATTCCGGCGGCAGTTCGGAAATTTTTGGTATGGAATCGGATGCTTCAGGACTTGTCCAGATTACCGATATAGGCAACGCCACAATGGCCGCCATCGCAGGTAATGGTAGCCGCATCGCCTTCCAGTCCACCGCGAATCCCGATGAACAGAACAGCGATGGCAGCGCGGAAATTTTCATCGTCAACAGCGACGGTGAGAATCTGCAGCAACTCACTGCCTCGGGCGCTGCGTCCGCCCAGCCCAGCCTGTCCGACGATGGCGCGCGTGTGGCATTCCAGTCCAGCGGCGATTTGAGCGGCAACAATCCGGATGCAAACGGGCAGATATTTGTGCAAGACCCCGCATCAGGCGGCGGCAATGGCAACGATAATGGCAACGCGAACGACGGAGACGACCCCGCAATCTGCAATTTCGCACCCGGCTGTAGCGAGTGCTCGGGGTCGAATAACAGCAACCAGATTTTCAACAACGGCGACGGTAACAATATTCCAGGCAACAACCCAGCCACCAATCCCGCCACCGGCGGCGTGACTGATCCCACCCTGTCGTTACTGGTTTTTCTGGGGCTCGTCGGCGTCGCTCGCGGACGTCGCAAATAACGCTACGCCGGTTTACGCGCCAGCACGATGCCGTATCGCCACAAGCCCTCTTGCAGCGTAGTCTGCTGCGCCAGCGACGAACGCCAGTTGGCGTCCTGCATTTCGCTGTGAATCCGCAGCCAGCGGAAGACTCTGGCAATCGGCGCTGTCCACCGGCCGGTGTGATACAACCGCGACGCAGACGGGCGGATGTTGTCGGTGGCATCGGTTATTTCAATGTGAGCAAATCCGGCGTAGCTCAAGGCCACGCTGAATTCATCGAATGTGTCCAGATCAGGCACCACCCATTTCTCAAACCAGCTGCGTAAATGCGCTTCGTCGGCGGCGCTTTGCTCGCGTCGGGTGCGGAAAAAATCGGAGAGTATCAGACGGCCACCCGGTTTGAGCAGGCGCATTGCCTCGCAGGTAAAGTCGCGCTTATCCTGAGCATGACACACGCTTTCTACCGCCCAGACCACGTCGAAACTGTTGTCGGAAAAGCCGGTTTTCGTGAAATTCCGCAGGCTGAATTGCGTGCGTGAAGTAACCTGTTTTTTATGCGCCATCTGGCGGGCAACTTCAATCTGGTCTGTTTCTATACTGATCCCATGGCACTGGGCACCACGCTGCGCGGCTAACCAGATTGAGGACCCACCCCAGCCGCAGCCGGCGTCCAGCACCTTGTCCGAGGCGTTGATTCTGGCCTGGTTGGCGAGCACTTCATTCAGCCGGCGCAGCGCCTGGACATGATTATTTACGCCTTCATCCCAGTAGCCGTAGTGCAGTGCCAGGCTGTCCTGTTTGGACCAGAGGCCGTAGTACTGCCATCGGGTTTCGTGGTAATAGCGGGCGACCGCTTCGGGGGAAAAATCCATGGCGCAAGTTTACCCTAATCGGCTACTGGTCTGATTAATCACGCTCCTGGCACGCGAAATAACGCCCGGGAGCCAGCTTCCATACGTGCTGCCTGTTACACAAGGCTGTTTAGTAGACTACGGAGCGGTCCTCGATCTCATGCTTGCGCTTTTCGTATTGTTCGCGGGTAATTCTGCCTTCGCGAAAATCTTCCTCGTTATCTTCGATGCGTTTCTTGTTATAGGCTTCGTATCCGATGCCGGCGACGCCAGCACCCACCGCCGTACCTACAGCAGCGCGGTTGCTACAGCCAACCGTAGCGAAAGCGGCGATCAGAATTACAGCAAGTATTTTAATATTCATTAGTCTTCTCCTTGTTACTCAACACGCAAACAATATAACGCAAGAAAGCTTAACGAACACTGAACACTTAACCGCTTATGTAATGCTCCAGTTGATCGATCATATACCGCTGTTCGGCGATAATGGCCTTTACCAGGTCGCCAATCGAAACCAGCCCTTTCAGATCGTCCCCTTCCATCACCGGCAGATGGCGGATCCGCTTTTCCGTCATCAGGGCCATGCAATTTTCCACCGATTGATCGGGGCGCACGCTGATTACACGGGTCGTCATCACATCACGCACCGAGGTCTGGCGCGATGCCCGGCCCGCGAGTATCACCTTGCGCGCGTAATCGCGCTCGGTAAACACACCCGCAACGCGGCCATCATCCATCGCCAGCAAGGCGCCGATGTCTTTCTCCGCGATCAGTTCCAGCGCCTGGTAGACCGTTGCCTGGGGCGTGATAGTCCAGACCTCATGGCCTTTGTCTTCGAGCAATTCCTTTACGAGTTTCATCTTGAGCCTCCACCTGCATGCAGGAATGTGCGGTTGTTCCGAAAGTGGCTTGAAATCGTGAGCCTGGCTTCGAGTCGGGCAAGCCGTTTGTACCTGTTCAACATAATCCGATCAGGATTTTCGGGCAAGTTCGCGTATTGTCTGCAGTATCATGCTCGCGGTACCAGCAACGCGTAAAGGAGCGATTGATGCGTAATATTATTTATCTGATTGGTTTGGTTGTTGTGGTGCTTTTCGTGCTGTCTTTTCTGGGTATTACCTGAGCACGCGCCGGCAAACTATTCCTGTGTTGTCGCCAGCCACTGGTTGGCTCGCTGCAGGTCGGCTTGCGTTAGCACACCCGCGGCCTGGCGCAGGCGCAAGTCGGCTACCAGGCAGTCATACCAGGCCTGTTTGAGGGCCGCCTTGCGCTGGACCAGATCGATATCGGCCTGCAACACATCAAGGATGTTCCGGGTACCGGTCTGCAGGCCGGCCTTGGCCGCCCCGGCTGCCGCTTCACCAGATTTAATCGAGGCATCAAGCGCATCGATGCGGGCGGCTGCCGCCTGCAGATCGCCGTAGGCGGTTTGCACGTCCAGACTCACCTGGCGCTGGGCCGCTATCAGATCCTGACGCGCCTGCTGGGCGGCGTATTGCGCTTCGTCCACCTCCGCATTTACCGAAAAACCGGCAAATAGCGGTACGCTGAGTTCGACGCCGAAGGACTGGTTTTCGGTTACGGGGGTCTGCACCGAGCCACTGAAGTTGAAGGACTGTTCGGTCTCTCCAATGCGCGCGACAAAATCCAGGGTGGGGTAATGCCCGCCGCGGGCCTGGCTGATGTCCTCTTCGGCGGCCTTCAGGCGGAGTTGCGCTGCGGCCACATCCGGGCTGCGCAGCAAGCCGATATCCACCCACGCGTCGGCGGATTTCGCGGGCGGCTGCGGTTTCACCGGCTCGGATACCGGCGCCAGCTCCCCGGGCACACGGCCGATCAACTGGCTTAGCGCATTGCGGGCCTGGCGCAACTGATTGCGGGCCTGGATATCGTCGACCCGGGTCTGGTCAAGTTCAGACTGGGCTTCCAGCGAATCGGTAATCGGAATCAGGCCCGACTCGTAAGAGGCCTTGGCGCGATCAAGCTGACGCCGGATGAGTTCCTGCTGTTCCTGCGCGGTGGCCAGCGCTTGTGCGGCAGCCAGCACATCAAAATAGCGTTGCGCGCTGCGCACAATCAGGTCCTGTTCGGCGGCACTGTATTCAGCCAGCGCCACCTTGCTGCGCACCGCCGCGGCATCCTTGGCCTGAAACGCGGACCAGTTAAAGATCGGCTGGCGCAGATTCAGGTTTAGCGCCTGTTGATCCTCGAACTCGGGTTGCTCCTCCTCGGGCACCGCGGTACCATCACCATTTCCATCGCCACCTTGGCCGAAAAACGAGGTGTTGTCATCGGATTTATCGATAGACTTTAATTGCGAGAAACTGGCACTGCCGCTCAGGTTGGGCAGCAGGCGGCCACGCGCCTGGCGATAGCGTGCATCCGCGCCACCCGCGGCGGCTTCGGCGGCGGCCAGCTGCGGATCCTGTTGGTAGGCACGCTGATAAATTTCCAGCAAATCTTCTGCTGCGTAACTCACGCCAGGCAGAGCGAAAAACAGGCAGGTAATCAACCAGACTTTGTACATGTTAAACACCCGGCACCGGTTCGCCTTCGTGCGAACGACGTCGATGCGTCAAGCGATGCAGCCGATCACCCAGCACCAGCATGCAGGGCGTTAATACCAGCGTCAGTAGCGTCGCAAATATCAGCCCGCCGACAATCGCGGTGGCCAACTGCGCCCAATACTGGGTGGAGGGCGCGCCGAAGGTAACCTCACGAGCGAACAGGTTCACGTTCATCTTCATTACCATGGGCATGAGCCCCAGCACGGTGGTGACGGTGGTCAGAATTACCGGGCGCATACGCTCGGCGCCGGTTTGCAGCACGGCATCGAACAGGTTTACGCCCTCCTCGCGCAGTACGTTGAAGGTGTCGATAAGCACGATGTTGTTGTTCACCACGATGCCCGCGAGCGAGATCACGCCCATGCCGGACATGACCACGCCGAAGGTCTGGCCGGTAAGCATTAAACCGATCAACACGCCGATGGTGGAAAACAGTACCGCGGACAGAATCAGGAATGATTGGTAGAAGCTGTTGAACTGCGTCAGCAGCACAATAGCGATCAGTGCCAGCGCGGCCAGAAAGGCCTTGCTAAGGAAGGACTCGGCCTTGCGGATGTCCTCGTCCTCACCCTTGAAGTTTACCTGCAGGGACGGCGCGAAATCTGCGTCCTCAAGATTGGCATCAACCCATTCTTTCAGTTTGCCAATTTGGCTGGCGACCACCACTCCGGAGGCAATGTCGGATTCCACCGTAATCGCCCGATTGCCATCGATGCGGTTGATACTCTGCACTTTCTGCGCAGGCACGCGCCGCACGAAATTGGACACTGGTGTCATACCGCCCTGGGTGTTGATACGCACATCGGAGAGCGCATCCAGGTCACGCGCGCCCTCGGAATAGCGCACGCGGATATCCAGCTCGTCCGCGGCATCGGCGGCGCGGTATTCACCGACCTTGATGCCCTGGGTCACCAGTTGCACCGCTTGGCCGATGGTGGCGACATCGGCGCCGTAGCGCGCGGCCTCCGTGCGGTCAACATCCAGGCGCCATTCCAGACCCAGATTCGGCAGGCTATCGGTGATATCTACAAAGCCGCCGACCTCCTGCATGCCGCGGCGCAGGAATTTCGCGGCCTCGCGCAAGTCCTGCAAGCTGTAACCGGAGATTTCCACCTCCACCGGTTTGCCCGCGCGCGGGCCGGCCTGGGGTTTTAGCACCTCGGTTTCTATACCGGGAACACTGGCCGCGCGCTCGCGCAGTTCGGACAGGATGTCGTCGGTGGGCCGTCGCGTTTGCCAATTCTCCAGTTCAAGCTGGATCTGGCCGATGATGTCTGCGTCCTGGCGCCGGCCAAAATTGATACTTGAGCGGCTGTATGCAGACACTACGCCATTGGTGCCCTGCAGGCTTTTTTCGACCTTGCCCACCAGACGGTCGATTTCATGCACGGAGAGCGAACCGCGACCGCGGATTTTTACAATCGCCTGCTCCGGCGCCACGTCGGGAAAAAACTCGACGCCCTTACCAAAAAATGAATAGGCAGCAAAGGTGGAAGCCAGCGCTATTACAGCGATAAAAAGTACCTTGCCGGCGTGCGGTAGTACACGCGTGAGCAGCGCCACGTAGCGCCCCGTCCAGCCCACCAGCGGATCCCCTGGTTTCCACGCCGGCTCACCGCCGTCGGGCGGCGTACCGCCAATGACGCCCCCCAGATTCGGGATAAAGATCAGCGCCATGAACAACGACGCCGACAACACGCAGATCAACGTAATCGGCAGAAAGCGCATGAATTCGCCGATTACGCCGGGCCAGAAAAGTAATGGAATGAACGCCGCCAGGGTCGTAAGCGTGGAAGAAATCACCGGCCAGGACATGCGCTGCGCGGCGTGCTTGTAGGCCGACATGCGGGTCTGGCCCTCGGCCTGATAGCGATCGGCAAGTTCGACCACGATGATGGTGCTGTCTACCAGCAGGCCCAGCGCCAGGATCAACCCGAACAGCACTACGATATTCACGGTCAGGCCCATGGCGCCGATCACCATGATGCCCAGCAGAAATGAGCCCGGAATGGAGATGCCGACCAGCATACCGGCACGCAGGCCGAGGATGCCGACAATCACGATCATCACCAGCAACACACCAGAGAGCACGTTATTCTGCAGGTCGGTGAGGTTGGATTTCACCTGGTCGGACTTATCCTGGGAATAGCCTACTTTCACGCCTTCTGGCCAGGCCTGGCTGACGCGTTCGGTGACTTCACGCACCGCGGCGCTGGTTTCGATGATGTTGGAGCCTAGTCGCTTGGAGATTTCCAGCGCCACCGTGGGCTTACCGTTGAGGCGGGCAAAGCCTTCCGGGTCCTTGAAGGCACGCCGTACGCTGGCCACATCAGCCACCGTGACCACTTGGTTGCCGTCCTGTTTCACGGCCAGTGTCAGGAGTTTTTCCGGTTCATCAATAATGCCCGGCACCTTGATGGAAAAACGCCCGCTGCCGGTGGTGATCGAGCCCGCCGGGACCAGTTGGTTATTGCGGCTTACCGCATCGAAAACCTCCTGCAGGGACAGGTTATAAGTGTCCAGACGCACGGGGTCGACATTGATCTCGATAACCTCTTCGCGGTCACCGGCGATCTCGGCTTCAAGCACGGTAGAGATCGACTCCAGGCGGTCTTTCAGGTCGCGCGCCAGCGCCACCAGTGCGCGTTCGGAAATATCGCCGTAGAGGTTGATCACCATCATGGGAAACAACGCGACGTTGATTTCCTGGATACGCGGCTCGTCGGTTTCCTCAGGTAATTCGGCGCGCGCGGTATCCACGCGTGCACGCACGTCGTCCAGGGCCTTGTCCGGGTCGAATCCGGCTTCAAATTCCAGTTGCACAGTGGCGTAGTTTTCCGCGCCCTCCGAGTGCATTTCCTTCAAGCCCTCGAGCGTGCGCAGCTCCTGCTCCATGGGTTTAACCAGCAGGCGCACGGCGTCCTCGGGAGAGATGCCCAAATGCGTCATGGACACATAAATCGTGGGAAAGGTAACGTCGGGCTCGGCCTCCTTGGGGATACTCACATAGCTCATGGTGCCCGCCACCAGAATGGCGACCAGCCCCACAATTACCGTGCGCGGGCGTGAAAATGCCGCGTCGAGAACGCCTTTCATTGGGCCCTGTCTCCGTCCGCTGTTTCTGCGCCCAATGACGGAGCGCCTGCGGCTACATGAGCTTTTTCCTGCGTCGCCTCGACCTCGTCGCCGGTCGTGACAAAGCCCTGGCCAACGGTGATGATGCGCACGCTTTCCGGCAGGCCGGCCAGCCAGACCTTGCCATCGCGGTTGCGTACGATGTCTGCGGTGTGGAATTGCACATGGTTGTCTTCGCCCACCGTATTTATGCCGAATTCGCCGGCGGCATTAAGCGTGAGTATGGCCGGCTCCACCTCGTGCGCGAGCACTTCTTCCATGGGCAGGCGCATCTCGGCAGAGGCGCCGGAAATCAGGCGGCCATCGGGATTGGGCACCAGCAATTCCACCAGATAGGTGAGGGTTTGCGCATCGGAATCGGTGGCAATGTAACGCAGCTTGCCGTGTTTTACCTCGCCGTTTACCAGTTTGGCGGTGCCCGGCTGGCCGGTTTCCAGAAAACCGATAACATCCTCGGACACATGCCCGACCACGATGAACGGATCCTGGTCTATGACGCGGCCGACTTCATCTCCCACGGACACGAAATCACCCTCTTCCAACGGGCGGGTTTCAAGAATACCGGTAAACGGCGCACGGATAACCGTGTGATTCAGGTCTTCCTGAATCTGCTCGACTTCGGCCTTGGCTGATTCCATATTGGCCTTGGCCTGGGCCAGATCCAGCTTGGTCTGGTAGCCTTTTTTCTGCAGGCGTTTGGCCGCCTCGTACTGTAGCCGGCGCTGTTCGCGCAGGGCTTTGGTCTGGCGCAGCCTGGCTGAACGATCACTGGGAACCAGACGCACGATGACCGCATTCTGGGCAATCTCTTCGCCGCGCTCTGCAACCACTTTCGCCACGCGGCCGGAGGTTTCGGCACGCACAGTAACGCTGCGCACCGGTGCCGTGCGTCCACTAACCTTGGCTTCGCGCACCACCGGCTCGGCGTGGCTGACTCTTACCTTGACTTTAACCCTGGCGGCTTCGGTTCTGGGCGTTTCTGACGCAGCTTCGTTTTCTGGTGTTTCGGCATCGCCCAGCATACCGCTGGCCAGCCACAACACCACGGCCAGTGCAATGGCGGCAGCAATCCATATGGGGTGGAGGTTACGAAGGGCTTTCATGCGTCACGGTTTCCTTGGCTGGTTTGGGTGCCGGCATCTGGCGTAACAGAACCCTGCTCACGCAACGCGGAAATCAGCGCCTGGGTGGAATCCGCGCCGGCGTGATAAAAGCGATACATCTCCGCCAGCCGCCGATGGGCGTCCTGCCAGTCGTCGGGTAGCTCGCGCTGCGCCTGCTCTACCTTGGCCACGGTTTTACGCATGCGCTCCACATAGCCTCCCAGCAGGCGGTCGTAGGGGTCATCGGCCAGACGGTAATAATCCTGGCGATCGCCCGGACGGGTGACGCGTTCGATGAAGCCCAGATCTCGCAGAATGCGGGCGTTGGTGCTGATACTGCCGCGCGACACCTGTAACTGTTCGGCCAGATCAGCAAAACTGACAGGCCCGCCATAAATTATGAAAAAACCCCACATGCGCCCGGCAATGCGCGGCAGGCCGTCGGCCTGCGCCGAAAGCCCGATGGCTTCGATGAATGCTTCCACTGCCTGATTTGTATCGTCCTGGCTCATGCGCATGCTCCTGCACGGCTGATGCAGAGCCGCGGGCGCGGCTCGGAAGTACCTGAAGCAAAACGGCCCAGCCGCTCGCGTGGGCGTATTTCTTGGCTTCAGGGCAGGAAAGATAGTCTATTCAGGATATTCAGTCAATGCTGAACAATAAAATTTCAGGAAATACGGACTGTTTTTGATTAAGTAGTTCTCACGCTAAGCCTGGTCGTGGCGATGTGTATTCCATTAACCACTTTTTAAAACACAGAGGCGCACGGAGGAAAGGTCTAAAGCTATCAAGACTCTCTGTGCGCCTCTGTGTTCATAATCGAGTGCGGGTGGAAGAAATTAAGCTGGAATACGCTCGTACGTGGCTGAGTGTATCGCAGCTGACGCGCTTTTAATCGGCGCCTGATTCATCATTACTCAAGTTTCGGAGTTCAAATTGGCAAATATTCGTCAATAAATCCTCATCAGTCATGCTCCAGTTGTAATGTAAAAACATCGAGCTGCAGGCTTTGACCAAAGAATTCTTGCACACGTTGGTCGATGAGCTGCAGGACCGTCCCAGCGTCGCACCCCAGTGTCTTCTGAAGTTCGTGCAGCGAGCCGGAGATGATCGCACGAAATATCTGCCACAATCGTCCGGCAAAGCTTAGCGTATCCAGCGGATCCTGAATGCAGGCTCGCGCGTCGCCAGCACGAGCTTCTTGCCCCGCAAGTTTCGCGTGCACCAGCATCAGGTAGCGAATTGCACACAGGTGTATCGACGCAGTGTGCGCGGCAAAGCTTGCGGTGTGCTCCGGCAAAA
>JBDNIO010000165.1:0-17390 GCA_041688215.1 Salinisphaeraceae bacterium
ATTAAATATTTTCGGGGCGCTCGCAATGACAAAAAACTGGCACATTCTGCCTTAGCTGAGTTTCAGACATAATCAAGAGGGATTTTATTAAACGATCATTCTTTTTTGATCGAGATTTTGAAACTTACTACGGCCACACCATAACAATTAACCGAACGGTAAGTCAATTATTATGTTATACTATGTGTCCCGTAGCCGATTCACAGCTAGGAGTATCAATGGGCCGCCGCCCCACATCTGAGCAAGGCGACACCAAAAAACAGATACAGGCCGCCGCGTTCTCGCTATTCGGCCGCTATGGGTACGACGGCGTATCCATGCTGACCGTCGCCCGCGCCAGCGGCATTACCAAAGCCGCGCTTTACTGGTATTACGCCGGCAAGGAAGCACTGTATACCGATTGCATGCACCGCCTGAACGCCCTGTTCCGCGAGCACGTTCTCGAACGCATGCAGACCGAGCGCGACCCGATCGAGCGGTTGATGCTCATTTTTAGCGGCATGGGCTCGTTAATGGCAGACCCGCGCGTGAAGCAGGGGGTCGCCGGCTACTGGTTACAGCCCAGCACCGCAGAAGTGCCCGAAGCCCTGGCCGCGCAGGCTCAGTTTGAAGAGGCTTCAGCACATATTGTGGCCAGCACACTTCAGGAAGCGGTCGACGCCGGACAACTGGACATGCAGATTTCAGTGAATGAAATGGCCAACGCGATTATCGCAACCATGGAAGCCATTGTGCTGCCCCTGCGCCGTAACACGCCGGAACGCAGCCGCCAGTTAATAGGCGCGCTTGCGCACACCTTCTTCAAGGCCCACACCGCTGGGCCGGAACTGGCGCGCGACGCCATCAATGTCGCATTCAGACCCGCTCCTCTGGCAGCTAATGCCTGAGGCCGCAAACTACGTTAAACTTGTTCCAACAATTCAGTCATTCGCCTGCTTTGGCGCACCACTGAAACTATAACGAGGAGACACTATGAGTACCGCAGCACGAGACGTCGTTGTCGATATCGCCCAGGCCCCTGATGGCCAGGAAGCTGAAATTAAACGCGTATTCGAAAAGCAACAGGTGCAGGCGCTGAAGAATCGCCGCGCCACCGCGCAAGACCGCATTTACAAGCTGAAAAAGCTCAAGCAGATGATGCTGGATAACAGTGCGGCTATCCACGAAGCTTGCTACAAGGATTTCCGCAAACGCTCCACCGAAGTCGATCTGGTGGAAGTGTTGCCAATTATTATTGAGGTTAACGAAGCCATTCGTAAGACCAAACGCTGGATGAAAGACATCCGCGTGCCCACCACCCTGGCCATGCTCGGCACCCAGGCGCGGGTAAAAATGGAGCCTAAGGGCGTTTCCCTGATCATCTCGCCCTGGAACTATCCGATTAACCTGACCATTTCACCGCTGGTATCTGCACTGGCCGCCGGTTGTACAGCGATACTGAAACCCTCGGAAATGACGCCGCACTGCTCGCAGTTAATGGAAGACATGCTCCGCGCCACCTTCGACGAAGCCGACGTGGCCGTTTTCCAGGGCGAAGTCAAAACCAGTCAGAACTTGCTGGCGCTGCCGTTTGATCACATCTTCTTCACCGGCTCACCGGCCGTGGGCAAGGTGGTAATGAACGCCGCGTCCAAGCATCTGACTTCGGTTACGCTGGAGCTGGGCGGTAAATCCCCGGCCATTTTCGACAAATCCGCGAACCTTAAAAAACACCTCGGCAGTCTGATCTGGGGCAAGTTCGCCAATAACGGCCAAACCTGCATCGCCCCGGACCTGACCTATGTGCATGCTGACATCAAGGACGAGTTCCTGACCGCAGCCAAGGAAAAGCTGGAAGAAATGTACGGCCAGCTTGATAACATTAAAGACAATCAGGACTACTGCCGCATCGTCAACAGCAAGCATTACGAGCGCATCAAGGGCCTGCTGGAAGACGCCAAGGAAAAAGGCGCCAAGGTTAGTTTCGGCGGTTTTTCCGACGACAGCGAAGACTTCATGGCACCCACCCTGCTTACCGATGTTGCCCCCGGCAGCAAGATGATGGAAGAGGAAATCTTCGGCCCGCTGATGCCGGTAATGTTCTTTACCGACGTGCAGGAAGTTATCGACGACATCAACAGCCGTCCCAAACCCTTGGCGCTGTACACCTACGCCAAGGACGAGGACTTCATCGAAAAAGTCGTCAATAACACCACCGCCGGCGGCACCTGCATCAACACCGCGATGATGCAATACCTGCACGGCAACCTGCCGTTTGGTGGCGTTAACAACAGCGGCATCGGCGCAGCCCATGGCTACTACGGCTTCAAGAGCTTCTCGCATGAGCGCGCCGTGCTGCGGGATCGTTTCAGTTCAAGCTATCTGATGATGCCGCCGTATACGCCGTTTACACAGAAACTGATCGACTGGACCACGAAATATTTCGTCTAGTTAAATCCGCCTCAGTGACTAACCGCCCCTCTTTGCAAGGGGGCGGTTTTATATCGATTGCATAAAAAATTTTACCGCAGAGACAAAATGACAAACGCAGAGGCCGCAAAGTTTTATCTATAAAACCTTTGCGTTGCCTTTGCGTCTCTGCGGTTAATTTTTCCAACGCTCGCATATTCGTAGACATATCAGGACTACGTATTCATTCTTCTAAAGGAGACACTCGCCATGACCACCGCCTCTCAACGCTTCAAACAGGCGTTAGACGCCGAAAATCCCCTGCAAATCGTCGGCGCCATCAACGCCTACTCAGCCATGCTGGCCGAGCACAGCGGTTTCAAGGCGATTTACTTGTCCGGTGGCGGCGTGGCAAACGCCTCCTACGGCCTGCCCGATCTGGGCATGACCAGCATGAATGACGTACTCGAAGACGTGCGCCGCATTACCGCCGCCACACCCACGCCGCTGCTGGTCGACATCGACACCGGCTGGGGCAGCGCCTTCAACATCGCCCGTTCCATCAAGGAAATGGAATCCGCGGGTGCGGCCTGCGTGCACATCGAAGACCAGGTCGCCGCCAAACGTTGCGGCCATCGTCCCGGTAAGGCGATTGTTTCCAAAGAAGAAATGGTCGACCGCGTAAAAGCCTGCGTGGATGCGCGCGACGAATTACTCATCATGGCCCGCACCGATGCGCTGGCCGTAGACGGCCTGGACGCCGCAGTCGAACGTGCCGCAGCCTGCGTAGAAGCCGGCGCGGATTTCATCTTCGCCGAAGCCATGACGGATCTGGAAATGTACAAACCGTTCGTGGGTATCGGTGTGCCGATACTCGCTAACATCACCGAATTCGGCGCAACCGATCTGTACACCACGGAACAACTTGAGGGCATCGGCGCGCGCATGGTGCTGTATCCGCTATCCGCTTTCCGCGCGATGAGCGCCGCGGCACTGGAAGTTTACGGTGCTATCCGCAAGGATGGCTCGCAACAAAACGTAGTGGATAAAATGCAACCCCGTATGGACTTGTATGACCACCTCGGTTATCACGAATATGAGCAAAAACTGGACGCCCTGTTCGGCGGCAAATAGCTGCACGCTTGAGCTTCTCCGCAGGCTGCAATAGCATAACCAGATGAATGCACACGGCCATATAAGCATTGATCCAGACGTGCGCGCAGGCAAGCCCTGTGTTACCGGCACTCGCATAACGGTGTACGACATTCTGGAATACATGGCCGGCGGCATGTCCGAGACAGATATTCTCAATGACTTTCCCAGCCTCAAGCCTGAGGATATCCGTGCTGTGCTCGAATTCGCCGCCGCACGTGAACGCAAACTCGCAGCGTCTCCCGCAGCTTGATCCAAGGGGTGAAGTTACTCTTCGACGAAAACCTGAACCCCAAGTTAGTCGATTTGTTGGCAACGGAGTATCCCCAAAGCTCCCATCCTCTATTTCTTGACCTAACAGGCAGCAGCGATACGAGAATTTGGGAAGAGGCCTGCGCCTCGGGTTTCATAATCGTATCCAAAGACAACGATTTTCGGCAGCGCGCGTTTTTGCAGGGACCACCGCCGAAAATTATTTGGTTATCAGTAGGTAATGCCGGCACTACAGACATCGAGAACGTACTGCGAAGTCGCGTACAAGTAGTTCGCGACTTCGCCAAAAACAACGAACAAGCCCTGCTTGTCCTTACCTTTAAGTGAAAGCAAACGTGGCGCCTGGCGGGAGTGAATTATGCACGTACTGGCCATAGGCGGCGCGGGCGACATGGGGCGGGCCACCTTGCGTGTGGTCTGCGATTTTTTTGAAGTTGAACGCATTACCGTGGCGGATATCGACCCCGCCGCGGCCACTACAACGGCTACCGCACTGGGCGCCAAAGCACGCACCCTGCACCTGGACGTGCTGGATTCCAGCGCATTATCCCAGGCCATCAACAACGCGGATGTGGTGCTGAATACCAGCGGCCCGTTTTTTCGCTACGGTCTGATTGTGCTTAAAGCCAGTATTGCCGCCAGCAAACCCTATTTTGACGTCTGTGACGATCCCGAACCCACGCTCGGCATGCTCGCCCATGACCGGGTTGCCCAGGAAAACGGAGTTCTAGCGGTCATCAATCTCGGCGCCAGCCCCGGCATCACCAATATGCTGGCGCTCAAGGCCTATCGCGAGCTCGACCGGGTAGACCGGCTCACAACCTGTTGGAATGTCGACGGTAAGACCGCCGAGGCCGAGTTCAGTTACGACCATCCCCGTGCCAGCGCCGCCTATGTGCACTGGATGCAGCAGCTCACCGGCGACATTTTAGTTTATAAACACGGCGCACGCACTAACGTTAAACCAATGACACCTCTGCCCATTCACTACCCTGGCCGCGGTAAACGTCTGGGCTACCGCTGCGGCCATCCGGAAGCCGTCACCCTGGGCAAAAATTTTCCCGAATTGGCGGAAGCGCCTAATTTGATGGTGCTTGGCGCCCCGTTGCGTATCTTTCTGAGCACGCTGGCACGCAGAGTAGACCGCGGCAAATGCGGTATCGAAGAGGCGGCCTTCGATTTGTCCCAGCGCAACAGCTCCGTGCTGGATATGGACAGCAAACTGAAAATCTTTTTTGCAAATCTTAAAAAGCAAGTGGAATTGCCGGAGTTGTTCGCCATCGCCGAAGGCACAAAAGACGGCAAAGACTGCACTGTGGCCGCCGCTTTGGGTGCCTACCCGGATTACAGTGTGGATGAGCTAACCGGCCTGTCACTGGCGCTGGGTCTGCGGCTGTTTCTGGACGGAAAGCTGAAGGATACCGGCGTACATGCCCCCGAAACCATTATTGATCCGGATGATTTTTTCCGCGCACTGCTACCTTATTGCAGGATCCCACATCCGCCCGAAACCATTGAAGAAATAGTTGAGATAACACGCATATGAATGAGTACGGAAACCACGACGGCCTGGGCCTAGCCAAACTCATACGCGACGGCGAAGTCAGCGCCCGCGAATTACTCGACGAAGCCCTGGCGCGTGTCGAGCGGGTTAACCCGCAACTGAACGCGGTTATCCGCCCCATGACCGAACAGGCCAACGCCACGCTTGAAGTCGGCGTGCCGGACGGCCCGTTCGCCGGCGTGCCATTCCTGTTGAAAGACCTGATCGCCACCTACGCTGGCGTGCCCATGATGAGCGGCTCGCGCTTTTTCAAGGATTACATTCCCGACGCAGACAGCGAACTGGTCAAACGTTTCAAACAGGCCGGGCTGGTCACGTTCGGCAGAACCGCGACTCCGGAATTTGGCGTTACCCCAATCACCGAACCGGAACTCACCGGCGCCACGCGCAACCCCTGGAACCTGCAACACACCCCCAACGGTTCCAGCGGCGGTTCAGCCGCGGCGGTTGCGGCTCGCATTCTGCCCATTGCCAGTGGCGGCGATGGCGGTGGTTCCATCCGCACGCCAGCCGGCGCCTGCGGTTTATTTGGCATGAAGCCTTCGCGCGGGCGTAATCCCATCGGTCCGGGATTCGGCGAACCCTGGTGGGGATTTGCGGTAGAACATGCCCTGACTCGCAGTGTGCGCGACAGCGCCGCATTACTCGATGCCACCCACGGCGCCATTCCCGGCGCGGAATACTCCGCTCCGCCACCGCAGAATACCTATCTGGAAGACGCTGGCCGCGATCCGGGCAAACTGCGCATCGCTTACAGTACCTCCCCCATTCTGGGCCGCGAGCTCGCACCGGAATGCAAAATCGCGGTCGAGAACACGGCCAAATCGCTGGCGGATATGGGTCACGATGTCGAAGAATTCACACCGCCGGTGGATCGCGACGAATTCATCTATGCCTACGCCTCGCTGGTGGCGGCGGACATATCCGCCTGCATCGCAGCCGGTGAAAAACTACTCGGCCGCAAGGCCACCCGCAAGGACTTCGAGCTGCGGACCTGGGCCTTGCGCAAGATTGGCCGTGCGCTGCGCGGGGATGAAATCACGCTTAGCCGTTGGCGCCTGCAGGAATTCGCGCAAACCTGGTGTCAGGCTCTGCAACCCTACGATGCTTTCGTAACCAGCACCCTGGTCAAAACCCCGGGGCTGATCGGCAATCTCGAGCCCACTACGTCGGAAAACTTGCAATTACAAGCCCTGACACATCTGCCGCTGGGAAAAATCGCCACCCAGCGCAGCATGATGATAGAAAATGCACGCGCCCTGTTCGATTACTCCGGCATGACTATGCCCCAGAATGTTACCGGGCAGCCGTCGATGTCCGTGCCGCTGCACTGGAGTGCGGATGGCCTGCCGGTGGGTGTGATGTTTAGCGGCCGCTACGGCGACGAATCCACCCTTTTCCAGCTCGCCGGACAGCTGGAGCGCGCGCATCCGTGGTTCGACCGCAAGCCGCCAGTCTGTGCCGATCCCTGATAGAAAACATTACTTGCAATTCCTCGCCAATAGGCATTAGCTTGGTCATCCAAATACGCTGGTGTGGAGACTGAACATGGCGACCGTAGAGACCATCAAAGGCCCGATTGATACCGCCGACATGGGCACCACCCTGATGCATGAACACGTGTTCGTGCTTAGCCCCGAGATTCAACAGAACTTCCCCGAAATCTGGCAGGAAGATTACCGCGTTGAAGACGCGATAGAAAAACTCAAAGGCCTCACCGAAATCGGCGTCGGCAGCATTGTCGACCCCACCGTAATCGGCCTGGGGCGTTATATTCCGCGCATCCAGCAGATTGCCGCCGAGGTGGACGTACACATCATTCCCGCCACCGGCGTTTACACCTACAACGACGTCCCGTTCTACTTCCATTTTCGCGGCCCCGACACCCTGTTCGGCGGCCCGGAACCGATGACCGACATGTTCATCCAGGACATCGAACAGGGCATTGCCGATACCGGCGTAAAAGCCGCAATTTTAAAATGCGCGACTGAGACAGACGGCCTCACGCCAGGGGTCGAGCGCGTCTTGCGCGCGGTGGCACAGGCGCACCGCCAAACCGGCGTGCCGATTACCACGCATACCGATGCGCATACTTACCGCGGCCGCGACCAGCAAAAAATATTCCGCGAAGAAGGCGTGAATCTGGAGCGGGTTATCATCGGCCATTGCGGCGACACCACCGAGCAGGACTACCTGCGCGAGTTAATGGATAACGGCTCCGCCATCGGTATGGATCGATTCGGCCTCGACATCCTGCTCGACTTCGAATCACGCGTGAACACCGTGGTCGACCTGTGCAAGCAAGGCTACGCCGAACGCATGGTGCTATCGCACGACACCATGTGTCACATCGACTGGTTCACCGAAGAACAGCGCCATACCAACGTGCCCAACTGGCATTACAAGCATATTCATGAGGACGTATTGCCCGCGCTGCTGGATCGCGGTGTCACCGAAGACCAGATCGATCAAATGATGGTGCGCAATCCGCGCCGCATATTTGAAAATACCGGTACTTACTAATGCTCAAATACCCCTTCGATACCGACGGCGTTGTGCGTGGGGAAGACGGTATAAAACGATATGAAGGCCGCCCGCGTTCGCTGGTTAAAATGCTTGAAAGCCGGGTACAAGCCACGCCGAACGCTGAAGCCATTGTGGACTTGCAAAGCGGCGAGCGTGTCGATTACCAGAGCGTGTGGCGACGCGCCGCGCGTGTGGCGGGCGGATTGCAGGCGGATGGCCTCAAACCGGGCGAGCGCGCCGCACTGTGCCTGGGCAATGGCCTGGACTGGGTACTGGCATTCTGGGGTTGCCAGCTCGCGGGCGTGGCCGCGGTGCCGGTGAATACCGGCTTTGCACAAACCGAGCAGGATTATGTAATCAACGACTCCGGCGCGACCTTTGTATTCAAGCCGGACGCACCCCTGCCCGACGGCGAGCCTGAGGTTTATACCGGCGCGGGCGCCGATGACATGGCCGCGATTTTCTACACCAGCGGCACTACCGGCTTTCCCAAGGGCGCGATTACCACGCACGCAAATTTTCTGTCCAACAACGAATCCGCGCGCCGCTGCCTCGGTATGAGCGACGATGGCAGCGTGCGCACGCTGATGGCGGTGCCGCTGTTTCACGCCACCGGCTGCCACAGCCAACTGCTGATCACACTGGAACTCGGCGGCTGCGTGGTCATCATGCCGAAGTTCGAGGTCGGGGCTTTCCTGGACGCGATCGCGCGCAAACACATCAATCATCTGGTGGCCGTACCCGCCATTTACTGGCTGGCGATCAATCAGCCGCAGTTCCCGGATATTGACGTCTCCGGCGTGCGCTGGATGCTCTACGGCGGCGCGCCAATCGCCCCGGACCTTGTACGCAAGCTGCAAAAAGAATTCCCCAACGCGCGCCTTGGCAATGGCTTTGGGCTGACTGAAACCGCGTCAATCACGACCGTTTTACCCCATGAGTACGCCGTGGATTACGCCGGCAGCGTGGGCTTTCCCGCGCCGGTAATGGAAGTAAAACTGGACGCACCGGACCCCGAATCCGGCGTCGGCGAACTGATGATCCGTGGTTCCAACGTAGTCGCCGGTTACTGGAACAACCCCGAAGCCACACAAAAAGCATTCGTCGATGGCTGGCTTTACAGCGGCGACCTCGCCCGCATTGATGAGCCTGGTCTGGTGTATATCGTCGACCGTGCCAAGGACATGATTAACCGTGGCGGCGAAAATGTGTACTGCGTAGAGGTCGAGAACGCACTCGCTGCGCATCCCGATATTTTCGAAGCTGCTGTGGTTGGCGTCGCCGACGAAGTGATGGGCGAAAAAGTGGGTGCAGTGCTGGTCGCCACCCCGGGGCGGAAAATAGATCCGCAGGATGTGGTTTCCTACTGCCGGCAAAACATCGGCAGTTTCAAGGTGCCGCAACATATTCGCATCAGCCCTGAGCCCTTGCCGCGCAATCCCGGCGGCAAGGTGTTGAAGCCACAATTACGCGAGCAAGGCGGCTGGGGCGAGGCGTTATTTTGAAGCCACTCAATCAAAAAGGGCTAATCGCCGCTCGGCGGGGCTGACGCGGCAATGACTTAAAGCTCTCGACTACGCCCCAATCAAAGACTGCCCACAAACCCGAATCACATTACCGGTAATGCCACTGGCCCCGGGCGTGGCCAGGAAGGTTATCAGCTCGGCAACATCTTCCGGCTCTCCGCCCTGGGACAGTGAATTCAGCCGCCGGCCCGCTTCACGAATAACAAAGGGCATTTCCGCGGTCATGCGGGTTTCGATGAAGCCAGGGGCTACGGCGTTGATGGTTACGCCACGTTCGGCGTGGGCTTGCGCGGCGCGCTCCACGTATCCGATCAAACCGGCCTTGGTGGCGCCGTAGTTGGTTTGGCCGGCGTTACCGGCGATGCCGCCGATGGAAGACAGGCAAACGACGTTGCCGTAGTCGTTCAATATTTTTTCGCCCCACAGCACTTCATCGATGGCCAGGATCGCGAGCAGGTTGATCTGCATCACCATTTCCCAGGATTTTTCCGGCATATTCGCCAGGGTTTTATCGCGGGTGACACCCGCGTTGTGGATGACGATATCCACGCCGCCGAATTTCTCTTGCATGAAATCAGCAATCTTGCGCGGCGCGTCGGCGTCGGTAATGTTCAACGCCAACGCAGTGCCGCCGATTTCCTTAACGGTAGCGTCCAGGGTTTCCTGGTCCGAGGGCAGGTCCAGACAAACGACTTGCGCGCCTTCGGCTGCGAGGCGTTTGGCAGTCGCGGCACCGATACCGCGTGCGCCGCCGGTAACCAGCGCGACGCGGCCTTTCAGAGTTTGCGTAAACGGTATGCTTTTTTGCATCTTGGCGGTTTTGGTGACCCGTACAGGTTGGCCGTCCACAAACGCGGAATGGTCAGACGCCAGGAAACGCAGCGGGCCAGTTAGACGTGCTTCGGCACCTGTTTCCACATAAATCAGATTGGCGGTGGACCCACGTTTGCCGATTTCCTTGGCGAGCGAGCGCACAAAGCCTTCCACGGCGCGTGCGGCGACCGAGTATTCGGTGTCGGCGGCGGTATCGGGGTCTTGCGCCAGCACTACAATGCGGCCACAGGTGCCGAGTTTGCGCGCCACTGGGTTGAAGAATTCATATAAAGAATTCAGCGCGCGCGGATGCGTCATCCCGCTGGCGTCGAACACCAGCACGTCGTACTTGGCATTGTCTGCCGGCTTAGGCTGGTCCGCGCGCTCGGGTGCGGAGCCGGCATCGGTTAAAACGCTTTCTACCTTTTTCAATACCGGGGTTTGCGCGGTTGCGCCCAGCAACACGGCCTTGCCTTGCAGAGGCTTTTCCACGTAAGCGCCACTGGCTCGGGCCAGGGTTTGCGGGGTGGGCAGACCAATGGTTTTAATTACACTGCGCAGCGCGGGTTGCTGTGCCATGCGTACTAGATAATCGCTCATTTCTTAACTCCGTGTTAAACGCTTGCGTCCATCATGCCGCATATTGATGCGTTGCAGCAATTAATGCACCGTTGCGCGATCCATGCACCCGGTTAAAAGTTATAGGAAAAAGACATCTGAACGTTATCGCGGTCCTGAACCAGACTGGTACGGTCGCCACTTTCGAAAAAGCCCTGATACAGCACCTGCATACTCAGTGCATTGTTGAAGGTGATATCCGTGCCGAGCAGAACTTCTATTTCGTCTTCCACAAAGTTTTGTACCGGGGATGGGGATACGCCGTAAAAATCGTGGAAAAACCCAATGATCGGGTTGAAAGTCCAGCCAAAAATCAGGTTGTTGTATTGCGGTCGGATGAAAATGCGATAGCCGGCAGCCAAGTCGTCCGCGAAGCAATCGAGGGACTGGGTCGGGTTGAGGCGGCGCGCGTCGGGACCGGTGTCCGAGCCGGTGCCATCGGCGCCGGCGCTTTGGTGAGTGCAGTTGGGACCACCACCCTCGTAGCGCAGCGTGTTCGAGCCGGGCAGATCTTGCACATAGGTAATGCCTAACTCGGTTAAGAGCAGGATCTGGTCGGCGCCGATCCAGTTGCTGGAAGAGAATACCCGAATTCCGGTTAGATCCAGCTGATGCACTTTCTCGCGGGTGTAACCGCGAATTAACTGATTGGCTTCCACGGTATTGCCGCGGAACCGTGTTTCAATAAAATCAGGGGCGGCGTTGCGATTGCTGGGCACAATACCCAGCGGCAGGTTTGGCTGGAACACATATTCACCCGCGAGCGACCACTTGCCGAACTGGGTATTGAACGCTACACCGAAAAGGTGAATATCTTCCGGATAATCCAGAAACGGGCGCAGGGTATCGATGGGAATCGGCTCCTGTGGCGGCGCAGCGGCACCAAATACGGCCTGTAACGCGGGTGCCAGATCGCCCTCACCCACACCGCCGCCACAGGCCGCCAACGCGGTCGCGGCGTCTGCATTCAGACTTTCCAACGGCACGGGCGGAGTAACCCCGGCACCGGCCAACGCACCGGTTAGCCCAGCAATTACGGCGTCCAGGTCCACGCCGGTAATCGCCGAAATTTCACCGGTGCTCACCAGCGGCACATCTACGCCGTCGCGCAAACAACTGCGGTCGGTGGCGAAGGTGCTGCCGTACGGCAGGCGACTGTGATAGTTCAGCGCATAGAAGGCCAGCTCGGTACCGCCATTCAGATTCTCGGCAAACCAGGTCAGGCGCCCACCGAACTGGCCGCCATTTTCGGGCGTGCCGATCTGGTCATCCACCGGCACGCTGGTTGAAGAATTGGATATAGCCTGCGGGGTGTCGTTCTGGAAGGTGCCGATAAAATTCGGGTCTTCGGAAAACTGACCCAAACTGACCACCGCATACTGGCCGCCTCCGGCAATATCATTGGTGCCGTAGAAACTGCTCGCACCGGCTGGCTGCGCGGGCTCCCAGCGGTACTGATACACCGCTTCGAGCGCGACATTGGCACTGAGGTTGGTAGAGACAACGGCAAGGCCTACGGGCTCGAACACGCTGGAGATTTCGGAACCGGGAAAGTTAAGCCGGTTTTGGTCCGGCGGATTTAGTTGATCAAGACTGCCGAGCGCTACGAACGTAGACTCGCCCCAGCGCACCCGCTGCTCGCCGACAGAAACCGTAAAACGTTGCCCTAAGATTTCAAATGGGCGGGAAATAAAGGCTTCCAGCAAATCGTAGTCCGCGCCAACCCGGTGTTTCACGGTGCCGTTGCGCGGGGTGTAAGCGGGCTGAAATGCAGTGTCGGGATGAAACTCGTTGAAGTCATTATTCAGGCGATCATAAAATCCGATGCCACTGAGCTTGAGCGAGGTTTGGCCATACTGCGCGATAAACTCGGTTTCCAGGCGCGTTTGCGCGCTAACGAAATCATATTTGTCGTAGCTAAGGTTGCCGTTATCAAAGTTGTTGCCGAGGAATGCGCCGGGGGCATCCACCAGGCGCTGGTTAGGCTCCTGTTGCTCGGGCGTAGGATTTGCCCCGCCCTGGAAGGAAATACAGTCATCAGGGCAAAGATCCGGGTTTAAATTGAGCTTGCCAATGGTATTCGGGTTTTGGCTTTGCAAGCGCACTGCGCCGCCAATAATCGCACGATTGTTCAGGGTGAACTGTGCATCCCCCCACTCGAAGTTAAACGCCTGGGCCGGCAGGCTTGCGGCAAGCGCGAACATCCAGAAAAAGGCACTACGCGTAACCAAGAGGCTTGATTTAGACATTGATTTTTTCTCCCCCCAGTGCGTTCATGCCGCCTGCGGTATTATTTATAGGAAAGAACTCTTGTTTAATGATAATGTACACTACCCAAATTGATAACAACAGACCTACCCGGGTCGCATAACGCATCCTACGGAGGATACCCATGAAAAAATCGTTTATTACCGTCTTTTCCGCGACCGCGCTGGTCGCGGCGGGGCTAAGCTCCGGCGCCGCTTTTGCCAAAGTCAGCGCGGATGAAGCCGCCAAATTGGGCACCGAGTTAACGCCCGTTGGCGCAAACCCAAATGCCAACGCCGACGGCACCATCCCCAAGTGGGTAGGCGCCTCCGCGTTTGATGACAGCCAGAAAAACTAACCCCGGATACTCTGGAAGCCATCCGTCAGGAAATCGTAACCTTCGGCAAGAAGCATCCTGAGCTCAATCTGCTCACCAGCATGGAAGACCTGAAAAAGGCCGCCAAGCTGGAACCGAAGCTCAACGACCTGGTCACCCAGATCGGCGTTGACAACCTGAACCCACGCCTCACCATTACCGCCGACAACTATAAAGAGCACTCCGACAAGCTAACGGAGGGCCACAAAAAGCTGTTCGAGCTTTACCCGGATTACAAAATGATCGTGTATCCGTCTGTGCGCGCGGCTTATTACCCGGACGAAATCCTGGAAGCCACCAAGAAAAACGCCACAACGGCGACGCTGGAAGGTACCGATGGCGTGTCGGGTGCCAAACTCGGCTTCCCCTACCCGATTCCGAAAAACGGCGCGCAAGTGCTGTGGAACCACAAGCTGAAATTTCGCGGTTCCGCCGCCAAACGTTATAACGACCAGGCCGTGGTCGATGCCGATGGCAGCTTCGCAATCACCAAGGTTATCGAAGATGTCGGCTTTGAGTACGCCAACTTGAACAAGAAAGACCGCAACAACGAGATTATTGCCTACTTCTTGCAGGAAACCGTCGCCCCACCGCGCGTGGCTGGCCAATTCACCCTGGTACACGAAATTTTCGGCAAGGGCACATCAGGGCGTAACGCCTGGATTTTCAACCCGGGTCTGGGCCGCGTAAACCGTGCACCTGACGTGGGTCATGACAACCCCTCTATTGGTTCCGACGGCCTGCAGTTCAACGACCAGATCAACATGTTCAACGGCGCGCTTTCCCGCTACAACTGGAAACTGGTCGGCAAAAAGGAAATGTACATCCCGTACAACTCCTACCAAATGAACACGCCGATCGCCAAGTATTCCGACATCGTGCAAAAAGGCCATATCAACCAAGGCATGGCCCGTTATGAACTGCACCGCGTCTGGGTTGTGGAAGCCACCCTGCGTGACGGCACCCGCCACCAGTTCGGCAAGCGTGTGTTTTACCTGGATGAAGATTCCTGGAGTCTGGCCGCGGTCGACAACTACGACACCCGTGGCGAACTGTGGCGCTTCCAGGAAGGCCACGTGCTAACCGCCCCGTTCGTACCCACCACCACGACCGCGCCGGAAGTGGTGTACGACCTCAAGAGCGGCCGTTACTTCGTAACCGCGCTGTCCAATGAGGGCAAAATCACCGACTTCCGTATCGAGTACAACGACAGCTTCTTCGGCCCCAGCGCCCTGAAGCAACGCGCTCGTTTACGTTAAAAAAACAAAGTGCAAGGACGACGCGGCTGGGTAATAGTCGCGTCGTCCGGTTTTTTGCCGGAGTAATAAATCCGGCGTAAAGAATAAGGTTGGGGAAGTCCTGCCATGAGTGCCACACAACGCATCCTTAAATTCGTAGAACCGGTTATCTTCAGCGCCCGCTGGATAACGCTCAGCGTTCTCGTGTTAATCACCCTGTTCCTGAGTTATCAGGCCTCGCAACTGCAGCCCAACGCTGGCTGGCTGAAGATGGTGCCGCAATCGCACCCCTACATGGAAACCTTTCTCGATTATTACTCGGAATTCGGCGGCGCCAACCGAATCCTGGTCGCCATAAAAAACAATGAAGGCGACATCTACGAACCCGACTTCATGGAAAAGCTGCGCAAGCTCACCGACGAGGTGTTCTTCATCCCGGGCGTAGACCGTGCTCGCGTAACCTCCGTCTTTACCCCGAACATTCTCTACGTGGAGGTCAGGCCCACCGGCCTGTCCGGCTCCACGGTCGTGCCCGCGGATTACGCGCCGACCCCGGAAATGATGACGCAATTGCGCTCCAACATTTCCAAGGCCAACGTGATCGGGCGGCTGGTATCCACCGATCAGACAGCCGCCATGGTGGTGGCCGAACTCATCGAAATCGACCCGGTGACCGGCGAACAGGTCGATTACACCGAGGTGGGCAACAAGCTCGAGGAAATCCGCTCCCAATTTGAAGACGAAGACACCACGGTAAGTATCGTCGGCTTCGCCAAGGTGGTGGACGACATGACCGACGCCTCTACCGAGGTGGTGGCGTTTTTCGGACTCACCCTCATATTTACCGGCCTGCTGTTATGGCTTTACACTGGCTCGTTCATGCTCGGCATGTTGCCGCTGGTGTGCTCCATTGCCGCCGTCGTGTGGGAAATGGGCCTGCTCAATCTGGTCGGCTTCGGACTCGACCCGTTCGCAATTCTGGTGCCCTTCCTGGTGCTTGCGGTTTCGGTGTCGCATGGCGTGCAGTATGTAAACGGCTGGGCGTCTGAGGTCGCCGACAATAACCTGAGCCCGTACAACGCCTCCCTGGCTACGTTCCGAAGGCTGGCTATTCCCGGTACCACGGCGCTGATTACCGACGTGGCCGGCTTCCTGACGATTTACCTCATTAATATTCAGGTCATCCGTGAAATGTCACTGAACGCGGCCTTTGGTATCGCCGCGATCATCATCACCAACAAGATACTGATGCCGATCCTGCTCACCGTGATCAACATCAAGGACAAGGAAGGTTTTAAAAAGAAACAACTCAAGCGCGAATCTATGGGCGACGGCCTGTGGCGATTCATTGCCCGAACTTTCACCAGCACCACCCCGGCGGTGGTCACCCTGCTGATATGCGCGGTAATTCTGGGCTGGAGCCTGTGGAAATATCCGACGTTGGAAGTCGGCTCGGCGCAGGAAGGCGTACCGGAACTACGTCCAGATTCCCGATTTAACGTGGACGCACGTTACATCGCGCATAATTTTGCGCTCGGCGTGGACCAGTTCAATGTGATTGCGGAAACCAAGAAAGACGCCTGCATCGACTACGAGCTGATGGCCGAACTCGACCGCTTCGCCTGGCACATGAAAAACACGCCGGAAGTACGCGAAACCACCACCTTGATGGATCTATCCAAACTCGCTTACGCGGGTCTTTCCGAGGGCCGGCTCAATGCCCACGTAGTGCCGCGCAACCGCTACGCGCTGGCGCAGGCCACTGCGCTGGTGCCAACCACTTCCGGCCTGCTGAACAATGATTGCAGTGCACTGAACGTGTTCCTGTTTACGCGCGATCACAAAGCGCAGAGCATTCGTAATCTGGTGGAAGAGGTCAAGGCCTATAAGGAAAGTGAGCAATCCACCGACCGGCTTACCCTGCGCCTGGCTTCGGGCAACGTCGGCGTCATGGCCGCCACCAATGAAGTGGTGGAGGACAAGGAGCTGGAAATCGTGCTCTACGTTTATGCCGTGGTGCTGGTGTTCCTGTGGTTGTCGTTCGGTACCTTCTCGGGCGTGCTGTGCGTAGCGCTGCCGCTATCCCTGGTTTCGATGGCCGCTTACGGCGTCATGGCCAGTCTGGGCATCGGCATGAAGGTTGCCACCTTGCCGGTTATCGCGCTCGCCGTGGGTATTGGCGTGGATTACGGCATCTACATCTACAACTCAACCGCCGATGGACTGCGACGAGGTTTGAGCCTGGAAGAGGCCTACTACCAGACGCTGCGTAAAACCGGTAAGGCGGTGGTCTTTACCGGTATCGCCCTGGGCCTGGGTGTATCCACCTGGCTGTTCTCCAAGCTTCAGTTCCAGGCAGATATGGGCATCATGCTGGTGTTCATGTTCACCGCGAACATGTTCGGCGCCATTCTGGTATTGCCCGCGCTGGCCCGCTTCTTCGCCCACGAAGAGCTCAAGCACATGGGTAAGGATTTGATGGGCGGCGCATCCGACTCCGAGAGCGGCAAGTAAGGAGAATGAAAATAAAGGCTATGTCACCAAAGAATAGTGATTTTCTATAAGTTATTGATCTGTAACGTCATTCCCGCGAAAGCGGGAATCCAGTGAAAGTGCCGCGGAATATGGATTCCCGCGTTCGCGGGAATGACGATCCATATAGTTCGATG
>JBDNIO010000166.1:0-7088 GCA_041688215.1 Salinisphaeraceae bacterium
CTTGCTGCAAGGTCGTTAAATGTTTGACGTTCATGATGAGTTTCATCCCACCATCTTGAACGGTTATGCTTAGCTCAGACTCATTTCATGTTGGAAACATGTGCCTGGCTTCAGACTCATTTCGTATTGGAAGAGGCTGGGTTTGAGTACGCGGAAAATTTCCTGGATCATCTGCTGGCGTTCGCGCGCGCTGACCAGATTCAGCACGCAGTTGGAAACTACCAGGCCCACAGAGTTATCAGGAATCATGGGCGCATCGCGGCGCTGGGCTTCCTGGAAGGCCTTCAGTTCGACCAGGTCGCTGGCATTGACCACCGGATGCTCAGCCAGCCAACTTTCCGTCTTGTCCATATCCAGCGCCAGATCCTGAATAAAGCCCTTGTGAAACTCGACCCGGTCGTTACCGAGCTTCTCGGCCATTTCGGATTTATAGCTGCGCGCCAGGGCAAGCATGTCGTCGGTCATGTCCACGCCGATAACGCGGCCTTTTTCGCCCACCAGTTGTGCGGCCATGTAGCAGATTTTGCCGCCTCCGGAACCCAGATCGAGCACTACGTCGCCTTCTTTCACATAGCGGGACGGATCGCCGCAACCGTAGTCGCGTTCAATAATTTCCTGCGGCAGTAGTTTCAGGAGGGAGCGGTCGTAATCGACCGGGCAACACAGGGCTTCTTCGCGCGCCTTGGCGCCCTCGGAATAGCGGCTTAATACGCTGGCGGTGCTCATGTTTTTTCCTCTTTTGTGTGCTTGGCGCGACCCAATGGCGGCGATTGTCGCACGATCAGTAAAATGCAGGGAATAACGCAGGGCTAATTCAGCGCGCCGCCGCAGCTACTGCCCTGGCCGGCGGTACAGCCAAAGCAATGATCGGCGGTGGAGATGGGCTGATTCTGCAAATCCCGGTCGAGCAAATCGCGTAGATGCGTCTTGTCTTCACCCGTCGCACCCAGGGGCAGTCCGAGCACCTGGTTGAAATCGCAATCGTAGACATAGCCCTGGTAGTCCACGCTGACCAGGCTGCGGCACATGACATTTTTAACATTGACGGTTTGATGCGCCTGGTGCAGCAGGGTCATATAGTCGTGGAACTGGTTTGTCGATAGCAACATGCTGCCATAGCGTCCGATCGGCATATTAGTAATGGTGAAAAGCTGATTGAATACGATGCCGAATTGCTCGCTCAGAAAATGTACGTAATCTGCCTGCAGCTTTTTCTGCGGCGGCGACAGGGTCGGCTCGCCCGGGTTGTAAACCAGATTCAGAACCAGCCCGGAATCCGGTTTGCCATAGCCCAATGCATTCAACTTCTGCAACGCGGAAATGCTGGCTTCGAACACGCCCTTGCCGCGCTGCTTGTCGACCTTGTCGGAGGTGTAGCAAGGCAGCGATGCAATGACTTCGACTTCCAGTTCGGCCAGAAACTCTGGCACCCATTCGTAGCCCGGTTCTTCGATAATTGTAGGATTGCAGCGGTCCATAAGATGCACGCCCACGACCTTCGCCCGGCGCATAAGATATTGGAAATGCGGGTTCATCTCCGGCGAGCCGCCGGTCACGTCCAGATTCTCAATGCCCTGTTTTTGCATGAATTCCAGCGCCAGATCCATGGTGCCCAGGTCCATCAGCTCGGTGCGCTTCGGGCCCGCAGCCACATGACAATGGGTGCAGGAAAGATTGCACAGATAGCCCAGATTCATTTGCAGGGTCTGCAATCTGCCCCGCTTGATACGCGGGAAATCGGTTTCTCGTAAATACGGCATCGGATCACGCATGGCGAACACCTCGTTTCTAACTCGTTGTAAAATCTTACAGCTTTTATACCACCTGGCACACTAACGCATTGCTATACTCGCGGCGCGTTTGTTTTTTGGAGACTGGCCCATGGCCGACCTCACACATGGCCAATACCCGTTAACACGGCCGCGCCGTCTGCGCGCGAGCGAATTCTCGCGACGCTTGGTACGAGAATCCAATCTATATACAGACGACCTGATTTATCCGCTTTTCATTACGGACGGCGACCCGGTTTCGGTTGCGGCCATGCCGGGGGTGCAGCGTTATACCCTGTCTGGTCTACTGACCCAGGCCGAATCCGCATTGCGGCTGGGGATTCCCGCAATTGTGCTGTTTCCGGTTGTTGATCCCAGCAAAAAAAGTCTGGACGCCGCCGAAGCCGGCAACCCGGACGGACTTGTTCCAAACGCAATTCGCCAGTTAAAAAAAGAACTGCCCGAACTTGGCGTAATTACCGATGTGGCGCTCGACCCCTACACCAGCCACGGCCAGGACGGCGTGATTGATGACAGCGGTTACGTCGTCAATGACGCCACGGTAGACATTCTCGTAACCCAGGCCCTGACCCATGCCGAGGCCGGTGCGGATATCGTTTCCCCCTCCGACATGATGGACGGGCGCGTCGGCGCCATCCGCCAGGGGCTGGAGGGCGACGGCTACAGCAACACCCTGATTCTGTCCTACGCCGCCAAATACGCCTCGGCCCTGTACGGGCCCTTTCGGGAAGCGGTGGGCTCGGCCGCAAACCTGGGCAGCGCCGACAAACGCACTTACCAAATGGACCCGGCCAACAGCGACGAAGCCCTGCGCGAGGTGGCGCTCGACCTGGACGAAGGCGCGGACATGGTTATGGTAAAACCCGCGCTGCCCTATCTGGACATCATCCACCGGGTTAAAACCACGTTTGGCGTGCCGACTTTCGCCTACCAGGTATCCGGCGAATACGCCATGCTCAAAGCCGCCTGCGCCAATGGCTGGCTGGACGAACAACAGGCCGTGCTTGAATGCCTGAGCTCGATTAAACGTGCCGGCGCCGACGGCATTTTGACCTACTTCGCTCACGATGTGGCGCAATGGCTCGCCGAGGTATGACCGATCGCTACGCCGTAATCGGGAATCCGGTAGAACACAGCTTATCGCCGCAGATTCACGCCCGTTTCGCCGAACTTAGCGACGAAGATGTCGCATATCATAAGATTTTCGCCGAAACTGACAAATTCATCGACGCCTGCACATATTTTTTTGCCGCCGGTGGCAAAGGCATGAACGTAACCCTGCCGTTCAAGCAGGACGCGTATGACTTCGCCGACCAGTTAACGCCACGGGCGAAGGCCGCGGGCGCGGTCAATACCCTGGCCCAACAAGAAGATGGCCAGAGAATCGGAGACAACACCGACGGCGCGGGACTCATTTGCGACCTGATGCACAACCAGGGCCTGGCTCTGGGTAAGATGCGAATTCTGGTGCTGGGTGCCGGCGGCGCAGTGCGCGGCGTGCTGGCCCCGCTGCTGGAACAAAGTCCTGTGGCGCTGACATTGGCCAACCGTACGGCAGAAAAAGCTGCGCGCCTGGCACAACATTTTGCAGACTATGGCCAGGTACGCGGTATCGGACTCGCCGAGACCGGCGATTTCGCGCCTTATGATTTAATCATCAACGGCACCTCTGCCGGTCTATCCAAGCAAAATCCACAACTCCCGGATGGTTTGTTCGCGGCTAACGCCTGCGCCTACGATATGCTCTACGCCGCGCAGCCGACGCCATTTTTGCGCTGGGCGAACAGTCAGGGGGTTAATAACTGCCGGGATGGTTTTGGCATGCTGGTGGAACAAGCCGCCGAGTCGTTCTACCTGTGGCGGCGTAAACGGCCAGATACTGCGCAGATTATCAGGAAACTCAGACCCTACTGACCTCCTCTAACGAGCGCAGCTATCTGCAACTGTAGGGCAAGTCTGCGACTTGCCGGCAAGCGGCACGCTTGCCCTACAACGGTATGTCGCCTTAACTAAGCGGCCTTTAACTCAGACCCTACAATCCATAAGGCAACAGGAAATACGCGCCATACCCCACAATCAGTGCGGGAATACCGGTATACAGCGTCGCCACAATTGCCGCTCGGGGTGCCAGTGCGATAGCCGGAAACAGCGCATCGCCGTCATTACTTATCGCGTTGCCCAAAAGCGCGGCCATCGGAATGGCGCCGGACAGATACAGCGAAGTAACAATAATCTGCGGCCCACAACCGGGCAGAAAACCCACCAATACCGCAATCAACGGCGTTAGCGGCGCCCAGGTTTCAAACCAGGCATGCAGGTTTGCGCCGGTAAAAAACAGCCCCAACTCGAAGATCAGAAAGGCCGCGATAACCCACACGGTGACAAAGTTGGTGTCGTTGATTACGCGCGAAGCCAGCGGCGGATGAGTGTTAAAGCGATCGCCCGGATTGGATACCACGTAACTGTGTCCGGGGTCCGAGCTTAAATGCATCGACCACATCAACAGCGACATGGCGCCGCCGAGAAAACCGAGCAGCGTTACCGGTTCCAGCGCGGCGTAAGCGCCAAACCAGCTGTTGGGATCGATTTGCATGGCAATCGGTACGGCGAAGACCACGCCTGGCAGCATTAACGCCACCCACAATGGATGCAATGCCGTGGCCTGGCGGGATTGCGGCGCGGGTCGAATGCGGGCTTCGTCGCTGTCTTCGGATGGGTTTTGGCGCATGAAATCCGGGCCATGTATTACGTCGATAAGATAACCGCAAAGCGTGCCCACCACGGCGCCCAGGGCAAATATCAGCCCGCCTTCCAGCGGTGCTTGCGCCAACAGCAGAAAGGCTGCGTCGCCCATGGTTGCAGTCAGCACCGCCACCAGCGCACCAAAACCCACATGTCCATTTACATATTGTGTGACCACCACAAGCGCGCCGCCGCAACCGGGCAAGGCGCCCAGAAACGCCGCGATGGGGACCTGTGCTTTGGGATGGCGCGCCAGAAGTTGCGCGCTATCGACCTTGAATAACTTTTCCAGACCGTAAATCAGCGCCAGGGTGGCCGCCACGAATACGCTGACTTGCAGGTAAGCGTCGCTAACGGTGTCCACAACCAGGCGGCCCGCGTCGGGACGCGCCCAGGCCAATACCAAAAGACCCACAGGCAGAAGTAATCGCCAGGATAGCAGGCGCCGCCCGGCGCGCTGCATATCCAGCAATCCGCGTTTAGCGAAAAGTATCGCCTCGGTCATTTAAGTCGCATTTCCTATACTCAAATTACGGCAGCCCTGCAAAAGTTAGCTTAGGCTTATATTATATGTACTCACATATATTTATCAAGTGCCAACCACCCGTATAGAATTAGCGCATGTCAGATTCTGAATTCACCACGCACGAACATGTACGCCTGGGCGACGCCGGCGGCGAAATGCCCGGCGAGATGCTTAGCCCGGAAGCGCACGCGCGCCAGCACCAAAACGTGCGCAAGGCGCATGAAACCGAGCTGATTGAGGATTACATCGAACTCATCGGCGACTTGATCGACGCCAAGGGCGAGGCCCGTTCGGTGGAACTGGCGCGGCGCATAGGCGTAACCCAGGCCACCGTCGGCAATATGATCAGCCGACTGAGCGACCTCGAATTGGTTAACAGCGAACCCTACCGCGCTATTTTTCTAACCCCGGAAGGCCGGCAAATGGCTGAACGCTCGCGCCGGCGGCACATTACCGTGCTGCGCTTTCTGCGCAGCCTGGGCGTGCCCGAAGACGCCGCGCGTCAGGACGCCGAAGGCATGGAACATCATGTAAGTGATGCCACCCTGAAAGTGATGCGGGATTTTACAAGTCAAAACCGGGAGGCAGATTAGCCCCGCTTGAAAAAACCCAGTCCGCCATCAAATTATTACTGCACGCACCACTCACAGGGAATCAATTTAAATTTCGCCCAACGGGGTATGAAACCCCGCAGGGCGACCAAAGGGGAGAATCACGATTCTCCCCTTTGGAAACCCCATCGCGCAGACCCCGCGGCAAGCCACGTGGAATTTTTAGGATTAAACATGTCCAAACGTGACGAATGGATCGAAAAATTCAAAGGCCAGATCGACGCTGTAAACAACGAACTCGATCGGCTTAAAGCCAAGGCCCAGGAAAGCTCGGGCGATGCGCAAAAGCAGTACGAAGAGCAAATGGACAAGCTGCGTGAACGCCGGGAGCAGGCCAAAGACAAGCTCGGTGAACTGCGCAACGCCAGCGAAGCCGCTTTTGATGAAATATCCCAGGGCGCGGAAAACGCCTGGAATTCTCTAAAAAATGCGGTTTCTAGCGCGCGCGACAAGTTCTAGCGTACCAAGCACTTACGTCAGGGCGCCCGCGTGGCGCCCTAGTTTATGCTTGACAACAATCTGGACCATCCCTGGGATGTAACGCCAAAAGCAGCGATTAGCATCCAGAATACCTTGCGCAAGTCTCTGCGCATCGGCAGGGAACCTCTGATTGTGCACCGCATCGCCGGCGTGGACGTGGGTTTTGAAGACAAAGGCAACACCACCCGCGCGGCGGTAGTCGTGCTGGATGCAGAGACCCTGGAGCCACTGGAACAGGCAATCGCGCGTCGACCTACTACACTGCCTTACATCCCCGGGCTGCTGTCTTTCTGCGAAATTCCTGCAGTGCTCGACGCCCTTTCCGAGTTAAAAACCCTACCGGATTTACTCATGTGCGATGGTCAGGGCATCGCACATCCTAGGCGTATGGGCATTGCCAGCCACTTGGGATTACTCACGGACATTCCCAGCATCGGCGTAGCAAAATCCCGCCTGACTGGCACGCACCAACCGGCGCCCGTCGAACGTGACGCTTGGACGCCGCTAATCGATGGCGATGAAACGATTGGCGCGGTGCTACGTTCTCGCGCGGGCGTAAAACCGCTTTATATCTCCCCGGGTCACTGTGTGGATATTGAAACCGCGGTCAACTGGACCCTGCGGTGTCTCACGCGTTACCGCCTGCCGGAAACCACCCGCGCTGCAGACAAGCTGGCCTCGAAAAAGAAATAGCGCAGCGTGCCATTTTGCAATGCAGCACATAACGCTGGTACCGTCATCAGCTAGCATTTACAGAATCGGTAACCTTACACGAGGGCCCAAACCAACCCACAAAGGACTTTAACCGCGCAGCGAAAATCTCGGGGGCTTGCCCCCGAGCTGGATAGCTTACAATGGCATTAGCCATTGTGGGGTATCCGACTTATGGACTTGCGTCGAAATACGCATCACGTATTCAGAATAATGTATCACTTTGTA